>JBFJWU010000542.1:0-2194 GCA_041623475.1 bacterium
ACAAGCGCCACGGCCAGCATTTCGATTTCTTCTTCACCGGATAGCTGGTTGCCAACCAGTGGTGTCAGATAACCAACAAGCATTTCCCGGACACGGCGCCGGCCTGCCAGATAGACATCCCGGGTTCGACTGGACACGCCGTGGAGTTCGAAAAAGATAATCCGCGCGCCGGGACGGTTGCGGTGGACCAGTGCAAGAAACGTAACCAGTGCCTGGCGAATCGAGTCCTCGGGGTCAGGATGCGGTTTGTCGAACGCTACCGTGAGCGCTTGAGCCAGCTTTTCAAGCTCTTGCTGATACAGGTCTATCAGCAATTGTTCCGAGTCTTTGAACGCCTCGTAAAAATAACGTTGCGAAACCCCGGCCGCACGACAGATATCCGTGATCCGTGCGGATTGATAACCATTGTGTCCAATGATCTGCAGTCCCGCATCCAACAACTGCTGCCGGCGCTGCGCCGCGCGTTCAGCCGCGGATTGCCCGCCATAGATCCGCTTTGCCAGTGGTTTGGTCAATCCCCGCCCCGATTCTGGTAATTTCCATTTCCTGAATCAGGATATCATCGCCGTCCAATTATGAGGCCGGCAAACCCGGGGCCCACCGACCTCCTGGACGTACAAGACTATTTTTGCGCCGCTCGATAGGCCTGTAGCTCGGCGACAACTTCATCCAGCAGGGATTGCGGATAAAATTCGCCGACCATGTTCGCCCAGACTTCTTTCGCTGACTCGCCGATCTCGTCCATCAGCTTCTGGTACGAATCCGAGTCGACGACCTGCAAGCCCGACTCGGTCAATCGTTGCAACATGTCCCGATTGACAGATTCGGATTCCGCGGCCATTTCGCTCCGGGATGTTTCCAACGCATCGACAATGACCTTCTCCACGCCTGCACGATGCTTCTCTGGTACGTCTTTCAAGAAGTCGCCACGGGCCACCAGCCCGCCAACGCCAAACGCAACCGTAGCCGGATAGTAGTACTTGACATACGGCTGCCACTGCAGTGCCACGACGATCAACGGCGAGCCAAAGATCGTGTCGATCATTCCGGTCTGCAACCCGACACGAACCTCTGGTACGCCCAGAGATACGCCCTGCAGACCAAGGTTCTCGATCATGTTGGTGCCGATCGGATCTGCGGTCCACAGCCAGTATTTCCGTTGTTCCATGTCCTCGCGGGTTTCGATAAGGTGTTGCGAAAACGCGGAAATCGATTCGTCAGCGCCAATCTGCAGCAGTTTCAGGTCTCGCTCTTTCGCGTAATCCTGGAACCGCGAATGAAATGTCGTCAGGATGTGGTTGACCTCATCCTCTGACTCGTACAGATAGGGGAGCGCCAGCACCAGGGTTTCCGGAACAAGCTTGCTCAGTCCGATTACCGTCAAGCCAACCATCTGCAACTGCCCGAACTTCATCTTGCGGACCATGTCGGGTTCGTCACCCATCACGCCACCGGCATAAGCGGTCAGCTTTAACGGCACGGGCGACTGTTCCGCCACCAATTCCTTGGTCCGATCCCACGCCGACATCCAGGGGGTGTTGAGCGGTGCCAGGGTCGCCATTTTTACCGGAACAGGCTCCTGCGCGTTTACCCGTTCCAGACCGGTTCCTGAAACCAGAATCCAGACAGCCGCCCCCAGGATGAGTCGTTGAAATGTAACAAGTCGATTAAGCATCGATCTCCCCGTTTTTTCTGGAATTACGCTGGTGCCGATAATACCACGAAAACAAAACGCCTGTTTTTGTCGTTATCAATACCGCGATGTGCGGGATTGCGGCAGGACTGTAAGAATCTCGATAATCTGGTTGCTGTTGCCGTCAACAGACCAGAATGTGCAGACACGTCCGAGGAGGCAAATTTGAAATCAATTGGAAATTTCCTGACGGTCTGGTACGTCCTGATCTGCACGACGGTTCTGCCGGTGAACGCGTTGGCTTTGGAAGTAATGGTTGCCGATGCAGATGGCCAACCTGTCGAAACCGCAATGGTCAGCGCATTTCCAGTCAGCCAACCGCCTGTCGACGCGTCGGACAACGGCTATCCCGTCGCGGGAAAACCATTCACGATCTGGCCGGATGTCTCCGGATTTACGGATCAATCAGGAAAAGTCCACCTGGACCTGGACCACGAGCAGCCGGTTCGAGTCCGCATCCGTAAACCCGGCTACGGCGACACAGTGATCGACAGCATCTCT
>JBFJWU010000543.1:0-2189 GCA_041623475.1 bacterium
CGCCGCACCCGACGAGGCAGGACCAGCGGCAATAACAGGCGTGGATCGTGTCCCCGCTGGCGGGCAACGACCGACACCAGCGATGCGCCTGCAAACATTCCGGCACCAGCCGCGAACAGCAACAGGAAATGCAGGGACACCACCGGTGCCCGGCCCCCGGGCAGTTCCGCGACCACCGGACCGGGAACTGCCGCAGCGACCAGCAGGCAACCCAGCACCACCAGTGCAGAAACCAGCAATGTAATCAGTCGTTTCAACGTCTGCGTCCTGTTACGCGTGTCCGGAATGATAGGGGTGGCCATCAATTAACGTCAGGATACGATACAACTGTTCTGCTGCAACGACAGCAGCCAGTTCGTGGGCCATGGTTGCGCGACCGAATGCCAGCTTCAGGTCGAAGCCCGCGTCTTCCCCGGGCCAACCGTCCGCACCGCCAACACAGACCCGGGCAATTCGAGTACCGAGCTCTTCCTGCGACCGCCAC
Source organism: bacterium (assembly GCA_041623475.1). Lineage (GTDB taxonomy): Bacteria > J088 > J088 > J088 > J088 > JBFJWU01. Next base: position 485 of record JBFJWU010000543.1, read on the forward strand.
TGCTGCGCCAGCTGCTCGGTTGACAGGGTCCGGCCGTCCAGTGCGCACAGCACGTTCCAGCCATCCGTGAACGGCTCAATCGGCCCTCGACTTTGATCAACCAGGCGGGAACTGCGAATTCGGCTGGACCGTTCGACGTAGCGGTCAACCAGCGGTTTGCAGTTCTTGTCCCGCCGTTTGAACGCCAGGTGTATTTCCAGGTTCACGACGCGGCAGGAACCGCAATGTCGTCCTCTTCCAGACGAGGCGCGTCCAGCCACAGTCGCTCCAGGTCATAGTATTCGCGGGTGTCGGTATCAAAGACGTGGACGACAATGTCACCAAAATCAATTAGCGACCAACCGGTATTCTTGCCTTCGGATCCGTACGGTTTTTGCCCGATTTCGCGAACGCTCTGGATTACCGCATCGACCAGTGTTTCGCAGTGGCGCCCGCTGGTTCCCGACGCGACGACGAACAGGTCACACAGGCTGGACACAGCCCCGATATCCATAATCGTGATGTCCTCGGCCTTTTTGTCCTCGAGCGCTTTAATCGCAATATTCAGCAGTTCCAGTGTCTCGGCGCGGTATTCACGCCTGGGCGCCTCAGAATCCATATAATCCGCGTTCCTCAATCACCTGGCGCACCGTGGGTGGCACGTCACCAGGCGGTACATGCCCATGAGCCAACTGGCTCCGCAACATTGTCGATGAAATGTGGGGGATATCTGCGTTCAAGAACTGAATACGCACGTGGTCACGCGCGGCATTTGGTTCAACAAATCTGGCAATCCAACATCCACTGGGATAGTTCGCATCATAGCAAATCCGGACATTCGGGTCAATCATTTTCAAAACTGATTCGGGCCCTGCGGGCAGCTCTCCATCGCGTGAAAACACTGCGATATCAACCATTTCCAGTAGCCGGCGCGGCTGTCGCCAATCGGGCAATGACTGCCAGGCATCGGCCCCGACCAGCAATACCGGGATCTCATCGGCAAACAGGGGCTTCAGGCGTTCAATCGTGTCAACCGTGTAGGCGGGTCCCTCCTGGTCCGCCTCGACCTGCGATACAACTGCGACCTCGGTTTCGTTCAGCATGGCGACCAGCATTGCTGCACGGTCTGCGAAGCTGGCAGCAGGGCCGTCCTTGAGCGGATTTGCCGCCGTGGGTACGACGATCAATTTCACCGGATCAAGTCTGGCGATCGCTGCATTGACCAATCCCAGGTGCCCGGCGTGCGGCGGATCAAAGGTACCGCCGAGGATCGCGGTTTGTAACCTGCCGGCGGATATAGCAACTATTCCCGGACCTGCCCGCTGCCATAGACGACGAATTTCTGGCTGGTCAATTCTTCCAGCCCCATGGGACCGAACGCATGCAACTTCGTGGTCGATATGCCGATTTCTGCGCCCAATCCCAGTTCACCGCCGTCGGCAAACCGAGTCGATGCATTGGCGACCACTGTTGAGCTGTCAACCATTCGGATAAACCGGTGAACGGTGTCCCAGTCCTGGCTGACAATGGCTTCGGTATGGTCACTGCCGTATTCCTGGATATGTGCCGCAGCCTGATCGATACCGTCAACGATACGGATATTCAGGATCAAATCGGTGTATTCAGTACGGTAATCTTCGTCGCTGGCAGCAGTCGCCTGCGGCAGAATTTCCCGGGTCGCATCACACCCTTTCAGCTCAACGCCGGCGTCTGCCATCGCCTGGCC
>JBFJWU010000544.1:0-2178 GCA_041623475.1 bacterium
ACCGCCGCCCCGGCCGGGCTGGCTCCATCATCCAACGCGACGGACCCGGCGACAGGGACGGTTTCGACACCCAGGGACAGGGCGCCGGTATCCAGCGGTGCCTTGCCGTCATAGACAACGGTTTCGTTGAATGGTTCATATCCGTCCGCAGCGACCTGGATCTGGTAGGCGCCGGGTGCCAGGCCGCCGACCTCGAAAGCGCCACCTGCGGCCGTGGTCGTATCGGTGGCCAGGGCCGGTCCCGCCAGGCGGACTGTCAGTCCTTCACACGGACCCAGTCCGTCCAGTTCAACAGTCCCGGAAATGACGCCGTCGCCGTTGATCGTAATGTTCAGTTCGTCGGGGTTGACAACCTGCTGGACAACGCTGTCGTTGCAGCCGGCGGTTGCGACAGCGATGGACGCTGCAATCAGTGCAAATCTGGGCATTACAAGAAACCTCCCGGTGTAATACCGCTACAGGGTAGCGGGAAACGTCCGGAATTCCAATTTAATACGGGTGTATTAACGCCCAAGTTGCGGTATGATCTAGCCTGTTTGACTACCTGCAACAAGGGGAATTGCTGTGTCGGAATCGACGTATCAGGCAGATGTGGTTATCGCCGGGGCCGGACTGGCAGGACTGGTCGCGGCGTACGAATTGATGGACCAGGGCAAGTCGGTCGTGCTGATCGACAAGGATACACCGGAAGCCGTCGGGGGGCTGGCCAAGAAGTCATTTGGTGGCGTGATGATGGTGGGAACGCCGCATCAGAAACGCATGAAAATCGATGATACGCCGGACCTGGCGTGGCGGGACTGGCAGAGCTTTGCGGACTGGGACGACACCGGCGACGAACTGCCCAAGGAATGGGCCCGGTTCTACTGCGACAACTCCTATGAATATATTTATGAATTCCTGGATTCAAAGAAGATCGAGTTCCTGCCGGTGGTCAACTGGCCGGAACGGGGGCTGGATGAACCTGGCAATTCGGTTCCGCGCTGGCATATTGCCTGGGGCACCGGATACGAGATCGCCGATCGCGTCTGGCAGGCATTACAGGCCCACCCCAAGGCCGCAAACCTGACCGTTGTTTTTGAACACGAGGTCAATGACGTCACGATCGAGGGCGGTCGTGCGACCGGACTGGCTGGAAAGCGAATGGACAACGATTCGGCCTGGAGCGCACGCGGCGATCATGTGATTATCGCAACCGGCGGTATTTGTGGCGGCGACCTGTCCTACCTGAAAGAAAACTGGTATGAGCCGTGGGGGAAACCGCCGGAGATCCTGCTGAACGGCGCCCACAAGTTCGGCGACGGGCTGATGCACCGCAAGGTCCAGGAACTGGGTGGCAACCTGACGCACCTGGACAAGCAGTGGCATTATGCGGCCGGTGTCCACCATCCCGACAAATCGCGGCCGGCCGACGGGCTCAGCCTGGTGCCGCCTCGCAGTGCCCTGTGGATGGACGCCCACGGCAAACGAATCGGTCCGCGTCCGATGCTGGCCTATGCCGACACCCGTGGGCTGGTCGAAACCATCCTCCAGCAGCCAGGCCAGTACACCTGGCAGGTCCTCAATATGAAGATCGCTGCCAAAGAACTGGCGGTCAGTGGCTGCAATTTTATGGAAGCGTTTCGATTCAAAAAGAAGCTGCTGCTGGTCAAGCATGTCTTGTTTGGCAACACCGACCTGGTCAATCGCCTGATCAAGGAATGCCCGGATGATTTTGTTGTCGCCAATTCGCTGGACGGACTGGTCGAGGGGATGAACGAACGCAGCCTGCCCGGTCATACCGTCGACCTGAACCAGATGCGCAAGGATATTGACTACTACGACCGGATGATTGACCGGGGGCCTGCATATTTCAACGACGAGCAGCTGCGCCGGATCGCCAATTTCCGGACATACCGGGGTGACCGGATTCGGACCTGCAAGTTCCAGAAAATCCTCGACCCGGGGGCGATGCCACTGATCGCAATCAGGGAGTTCGTTCTGGCGCGAAAGAGCCTGGGCGGGATCCAGACCAACATGAACTGCGAAGTTCTGAAGCCGGACGGATCAACGATTCCGGGGTTGTACGCCATTGGCGAAACAGCCGGGTTTGGCGGTGGCGGTATCCACGGCAAGGGGTCGCTGGAAGGTACGTTCCTGGGCAGCTGTGTGCTGACCGGGCGGGTTGCCGGCAAGTACATC
>JBFJWU010000545.1:0-2162 GCA_041623475.1 bacterium
GCCAAGTGCCGACCCCCGGTCGCATCTACTATCAGGTCCTGGCTGAGAACCCAGTTGCTGTCGCTGCCGAAATCACCGTTACCAGATGACGGAAGCTCAAAAAACGAGTCAAAAACGAGGCTTGAATCCTGATTAAGTTGTCGAAGCGTCAGCGCCGAGTTCAAACGAAAAAAACTGTAGTCGTAGTCACTCCATGACACGGAATCAAGGACAAGGTTTTCCTCAAAAGTGTCGCCCGTTGTATCGTTGTACGAGTGCGTCGGGCGCAAGGAAAAAATTCCCGTGCTCGGCGAAAAATACAAGTCGCGGGACACGTCGCCTTCTATCATGTAAATCTCATCGATCGGCTCGAATGGCAAGGCTTGGGCAACGTTTGACCAGGCTGATACGTTGCCAATGTCATCAATTGCACGAATTCGAAACTGGTGCGTGTAACCCGGCTCAGTCACAGAAATCGTCGCGTCGACTGTCCCCGCACCGGGGTTCAGGATTGTCGCGTAGTTCGAATTGATCCCGACAGCCAGTTTTTGCAATTCGTACCGGTCACTGCCGGTTGGCTCGTTCCACGCCAGTTCGACCTCGTCCTGGTCCAGCGCAAAACCGTCTGAGTCTATATCAATGACCTGCAGCGCCGGTGCATCAGGTGGTGTCTGGTCGAGGATGATTGAGACGTTACCCACGTCGGTGTTGCCCGCGAAATCCCGGACCTCGACATACACGGTCTTGTTGCCATCACCGGACGGCAGGTTCCACGGCTGGCTGCTGCCGTACGTGAACCAGTTGGCATCCGCAAACGTCGCCAGGTTCGACACCCGCATTTCGTCGGCCGGCTGCCCCAGAGACACATCCAGGGTCACGCTGACCTGGGCGGTCTTGTCCGTCCGGCCTTCCAATCCGGTTAATGTCAACGATGAAATCGTCGGAGCGACGGTATCCAGCGTTACCTGTTGGACAGCACAACTGCCGAGATTGCCGGCATTATCAGAAAACCTGACAGCAACGTTCTTTGTGCCCTGACTGCCTGACAATGTCAGAGCCGCCGCCCCCGCAAATGGCACAACGGCCCCACCACACGAGGCACCTTCCTGGATCTGCATCAGGTCAGCACCGCTGGCAGTCAATGTCAAGGTGACATCTGCATCGTTGGTATATGGGGCCTGGTCGATGACAAAACCACCACCGACCGCTGACGGGGCCCGGATTGCCCAGATTATCAACGTAGCGAATATATACGTCATAATCGCCGTCGGCACTGTTCAGCAGCGTATACGCCTGGCTGGACAGGCTGCAGCCGATACCGCTGGCTGTGACGTTGATAAAGCCTGTATCTTCGGCAATCTGCCAGCGGTCGCAATCCGCCGCACCTGCCGAACTGTCGATTGTTATGTTCGGCGTATTGGTGTATCCCGGTTGTGCGGTACCGTTGCCCGCCAGGACAAGGCTGTCGGGTACCGGTCCTGCGGTGTCCAGCGTGACCGATGACGCCAGGCAGGCACTTTCGTTGTTGACCACGTCACGAAACCGGACTGAAAAGTACTGGCGCCCCTGGACCCCGGACAGGTTCCAGAATGTGGCATCGGTTACTCCAACCCACGATCCACCGGCACATGCTGCACCAACCGACATTTTCATCTGCTCGGTGTCCGCCGAATAGGACAGGTCAACCGGTATCAGTGTCTGGTTAGTCACGACCAGGCTGCTGAAGATATTGCCGACCGGACCTTCCGTGTCAAGGATCACGGTGGCACTGGCATCGGCACTGCCGTTGCCCGCCTGGTCAATAATCCGGTACCAGATAGTTTTGGTACCGTCGCCACCGGTAACGGTCCAGATCTTGGTCGCTTCAAAGGTCGTGCTGCTGGTTGTGTCCAGGCCTGCCTGGCTGTTGGCCAGCAGGATGTGCTGGACGCCGCTGCCGGTGTCGGCAGCGGTCAGATTGAGCGTAATCACTGGTACCGCACTGACAGATCCGACAACACTGATGGTGCCACTCGGGGCTACGGTGTCCAGGACAATCGTGTCACTGAAGGGGCCAACGCAGTTGTTGGCGGCGTCGCAGTAGCGGGCGTAGATGGTTTTGATCCCGTCGGCTGTGTTCTGGATCGTATAGGTCACGGGCAGGCTGCCGCCAGCGTAGCTGTAGCTTTGTTTGCTGCTGAAGC
>JBFJWU010000546.1:0-2158 GCA_041623475.1 bacterium
CCCCGGCCAGCGCCAGTTGCGCCGCCAGGATCCACCCTCGGCGCCGCCCCAGCACAGGCAGTGCAAACCGGTCCAGCAGCGGCGACCACAGCGGCTTCAGCGCGTATGGCAGGCCGACCAGCGAAAACGCCCCGATCACCGACAGATCAACGCCGCCATCCGACATCCACGCCTGCAACGTCGATCCCGTCAGCGCCAGCGGCAGGCCCGACGAAAAACCGAATAACAGCATGACCGCCAGTCGCCGGTCGATAATTTGGGTAAGCGCCATCGTGGAATTGATTGTATCGGTTTGATGGGTAATCAAAGGCAGGCAGCGCATGAAACAAACAAACGTTCTATAATAGATCGCCATGGGGATGGCACAGCGACAAACTGGCGGGATCGCCGCGGCGGTGTTCGTAACACTGGCGCAGGCATGCGGCACCAGCACTTCCGTCCAACCTGCCCCGGATCCGGTTGTACCCGTACCCACCGCAGCCGACCGGGCCGCCTATGTCGCCGAACTGGAAACCCTGGGCGTGGGCCAGTACCTGGATGCGGCCACACCGTTTACAATCGAGACCAGCGGCGACTGGCAGACCTATCATTACGACATTACCGGTGGCGCCACGTGCTTTAACGGCAGCGAATACATTGTGTCGGTCCGACCGACGACCGAGGCCAGCGAGAACGTCATGCTGTACTTGCAAGGCGGCGGAGCGTGTTGGGACTACGGCACCTGCTACGGCCTGCCTTTCGCGTCCCAGGAGGCCAGCATCCCCGGCAGCGGCGGCGGTTTCCTGGACTGGAAACGTGACGACAATCCGCTGAAATCCTGGAACGTCGTCTTTGCAAGTTACTGTGATGGCAGCGTCTTTTCGGGTGACCACATTGCCAACCACAAGGGCAAGCCCGCATATCACTGGGGCCTGCGCAACCTGTCCGCTGCGGTTTCCGTAATGCGGGAACACTTTCCGGATCCAGAAAAAGTCATGGTTGCCGGCAGCAGTGCTGGTGGTTTCGGCACCTTTATGGGCGTGGGCGTGGCCCGTGTTGCTTATCCGGAAAAACCCATGTACGTCATGAATGACAGTGGACCGGGCCTCGAGAACCACGAACTGCCCGAGATCGGACAAGAGGTCCGGGATAGTTGGCGGTTTGAACAATTCTTGCCCGATGGCTGCGAACGCTGCGACGACCAACTGGCGTACCTGGTGTCCTATGTCCTGGACAGAGACCCGGACATGAAGATTGGCCTGTTTTCGTACCGCGACGACGCGGTCATCGGCAGCCTGTTCCTGCAGTTATTTGGCGATTATCCGATCCTGATGCAGCAGGTCAGCGACGACATCCACAACCGCCATCCGGACAAATTTCGCCGCTTCTTCGTCGATGGAATGGGCCACACCGTCATGGGGCTTAGCTTGTACTACAGCCAGTGGCCCCACGGCCAGACCTTTTCTGACTGGATGGACGCGTTCGTGACCGACGACATGGACCGCTGGCGCGACTGGGATTGATTTCGTACGGTACCGCAAGTAAACTCACTCCACCCGCGTTCGAATCCACTGGGTCGCCCAGATCCAGACCATCACCGGCATCACCACCCACGGTGAATTGACCAGGATAAACCGCACCACCAGGTCAAAGAACGTGTCGCCGACGCTGGGAAAGCCGACGATCGCCTGGGATACGTAGTACTGCATCGTCTGGTAAAAATGCGATGCCGCCGTCAGCATAAATACGAAGACTGCATTCAGGCTGGTGCGCCCCGACCTGTACCAGACCCGCAGGGCCGCCAGGCCAGCAAAGGCGTTGAGGACCGTGAACCATTCCAGCGTCAGGATCGTCGGGTCAAATCCCAGGTATCGGAAGTCGCCGCCGTCAATCCATGCCCACCACGAATACGCCCACATCTGGTCCTTGGCGGCCTTGATCGCCTCGGAAAACAGCAGATATGGCAGCTCCCACGTCATCGCGGTCAGGTAGACGCACCAGAACCAGATCACAACCGTGACCTCCAGCCGCTCCAGCCACGGACGATCGGACAGTCCCGACGTCGGCAGCCAGGGTGCAATAAACATCCCGTAGAAACCCAGCAGGTAGGTCACGGCCAGGAAATCGGCCCACAACTGCCGGTCGCCCCCCAGGATAAACACATTGACCATGGCAATCG
>JBFJWU010000547.1:0-2153 GCA_041623475.1 bacterium
ACGTCCGCGTTATCGTTGTCACGGGTTCGGGCGACGCATTCAGTGCCGGGGCCGACATGAATACGTTTGCAGGCACCGATGACGGCGACCCGAACGACATCTATTGGGTGGGCAATATCCACGAGCCGTTGCAGGCCATCGATAAACCAATGATTGCCGCTGTCAACGGACTGGCCATTGGAATGGGGACCACAATCCTGCCGTGGTTTGACCTGGCCTATGCGTCCGACCAGGCAACATTCAAAACTCCATTTGTCAGCCTGGGCATCGTTGTCGAATATGCGGCCAGCTGGACACTGCCACGTTTGATCGGCCGCCAGCGTACCAACGAAATGCTGCTGCGCGGCAAAGCCATCGATGCGCAAACTGCGGCAGATTGGGGACTGGTCGCGCGCGTCTTTCCCCACGACGAACTGATGGATTCAGTCATGGAGATCGCCCGGGATATAACCGAAAACGGTCCGAGGTCAGTTCGTGAATCGAAAAAGCTGGTGATTCAGGCCGAAGAAACCATATCCAGGCGTGAGGCGTTTACTGCCGAACAGGAAATCCTGGCAACCTGTTACGGCTCCGATGAGCATATGAAGCAAGTATCGGCCTTTTTCGCCCGCAAGAAAAAGGCCTGACCCGGTTCAACCGCGTCCACCTGGGCGCAGCACCCGTCGAATCTGGTAAATGAATTCGGCATCGCTGTTATCTTTGGAAATGAACCCATCGGCCCCGCATTCCCTGGCCAGTTCATCCAGTTCCTTGTCACTGCGACCTGAATAAAGAAGGATTTTCGCGTTGCCGGACACGTTGTGACGCTTCAATGCCTGGACGGCAATCGGTCCAAGTTTCGTGCCGAATGATACGTCCATCAGGATCAAGTCGGGCTGTTCCTCGCGCACAACTTTCGCGACCCACGCGTTATGCGACGTGAGCACTTCGAATCCCTCTCCGCGGAGCAGGTCACCGGTTTTCGCGAGTATCAGTTCGCTGTCATCGCAGATCAATATTTTTTCAGCCATCGGTTGTTGCCCCCCCGTTGTGAATCAAGCGTGCCGTTGCAGCCAGTCCAGCAGGACCGGCCATACGTACTCGGGTGCGTCATCGCCGTGAATAATGTCAACGTGCCCCCAGTGGTGCCCACCATGGGATTCTCCAATCACCTGAAACTCCTTGTCGTTGCCAGGAGTTTGTTCGAACGTGGCTCGCGCATCCCCGGGCGAGATGAACGCGTCCCTGTCCGGCGTCACGATAAGGGTCGGCAACGGATCAGCCTGACGTTGCCAGCGATCCAGGTAGTCGACACGTCCGTCAAATGAGGTAAAGCGACCGGCCCCGGCGCTGCTGGCCAGCTGCCGGAACACACCCAGCGGTGCCGGAGCAAAACCATTGCGCAACCACCATTTCAGGCGTTGCCGGTCCATAGTCCCTGGATGCCAGAAGCGAACGGGGGATGCCGACCAGGCGCGACTGTCGAGAAGCTGGGTAAACGGCGCCGTACCAAGCATCCACGCCGGAGGCTGGGTCGGCAGGTGCAGCCCCCGGTCAACGACGCCGGGGACGACCGGCCATAACCGCTGCAGCGCCTCGAACACCATGCGCTTCTGGCCAAACTGGATCAGTCCGGCGATTCCGATCCCCCCCCGCAGCCACCTGCGGACCGATGGTGCACCTGCATACAGGGTAAATGCGCCCAGGCTGTGCCCAATCACAAAAATCGGCCTGCCGACGGTCCTGGCGATATGTTCGACCAGATCGGGAAAATCTTTCTGGACATACGTATCGATGGTCCGCGTCAGGCGACTGTGCGCGGCACTGCGCCCGATGCCGCGCATTTCAATGTTCCATGTATCAACGCCCTGGGATGCGAGCCATCCAGTCATGCTCCAGCCCGGCAAATGGTATGTATAACGCTTTTGGGCAAAGCCGTGAATGAGGACGACCGTCGCCCAGCTGGGTCCAACCGGCCCCTTGCGAACGGCCTCAACGTAGCCGCCGGTTGACAGCGGGATCCGGTGCCGCCCCTTCTGCAGCTCCACGCGCAGATCGGGCAGAACCTGCTGATGAACAACAGGGGCCTCAATGATCCTGGGCTCCGATGCTTGGGCGGTCATTCAGGCAAAGACAACAACGAAATCAGCATCCCCATATCGTACCGTGCCCCG
>JBFJWU010000548.1:0-2130 GCA_041623475.1 bacterium
AATGACAGAAGTAGCAGTCAAGGATTCTGGCCAATCCCGGCCAGGACAGGAAAGGGCAACCGTGGCATTTCGCACCAAAGAAGTCGTCCAGCTGACCGGCGTCAACGAGAAAACGCTCCACTACTGGGACCGTACGGGACTTGTGCGCCCCAGCGTTCAGCGCGGAACAGGGCGGGGCAGTCGCAAACTTTATTCGTTCCGTGATCTCGTCGCGGTAACGGCGACGGTACGACTGCGCAGGGATGGTGTGTCCGGGCGAGTACTTCGACGGGTTATCAACTACATCAAGCGGCGCTCGGGAATCCGAAGTGTCGACCAGTCGATTGTGCTGGTTGCAGAGGGCACTGTCGTTAAAGAGCGCACTGCGGCCGAGTTGACCGGTTTCCGCGGACACGGTGAACAGTCTTACCTGGTTGTTTTTGACCTGCCGGCCGTTGTGCTGGAACTCAAACGCCGACTGGCAATCGATTAATTACGTGAATCCATCTGATATTGAATCGCGACCTAAGGAGGTCAACTGCAAATGAAACCGAGAATATCGACAATCCTGTTGGTTGCGATCGCATCCGCTGTCCACGGAGGGTCCGCGATCGCCGAAGGACCCGCATTTCGCACGGCATCCGTACCTGCGCCAATCGACCCGGTTTATGACGAAGAATTTGGGGCGATCGAAGATACGACATCTGGCGCATTGGGAAGCAGGGCTGTCAGCGGGCAGGACCGCCGAACCACCGGCGCACTGTCGGAACGAAGTGACGTTGGGATTCAGCAACATTTTGACGCCGCCGAAGGGGACCTGAGGATGGCGTTGCGCAAGCGGCGACAGGCCGGGACCCCCCGTAATGCGAGTTACGCGAGGGACCTGCGTTACATGGCAGCCCTGTACCGTGCCCAGTACAAATATCCAGAGGCCGAGGCGTTCATACGCTGGGCCCTGGATATCCTTGAGGCCGAGGAAGGGCCGTTCAGCCTTGAAGTTGCAAGTGATCTGATCTTTCTTGCGGACCTTTGTTTTGACGAAGGGCGTTACGACGAGGCCGAAACTTACTACAAACAGGCGTTGGTCGTTCGCGAGAAGATCCTGGGCAGCGATCACCCTGCGGTTGCTGAGGGACTTGACCACTACGCGATATTACTGCGAAAAACGGGATTCTGGAAGCAGGCTGAAGGGATCGAGGCCCGCGCACGTCTGATCCGCGCCCAGCACCAGAGCCTTCTCGACGCAGATTGACATTTGTCGGGCGGCCCGGATGTTGATCCGGGTGACAAGGAACAGCGGCCGGATTCCGAAATGGATCCGGTCGCTTTTTCGTTTACCCGGCGAGGGCTTTCCTGACCGTTGGAACCGTCTTTTTGGGTGAAATCTTGTACCAGCTTTCAATCACGATGCCATTTTCGTCGATCAGGAACGCCGACCGTATGATGCCCATGAACTTGTTGCCATACATGGATTTTTCGCCCCACGTACCCCAGGAATCCGCCACGGCGTGGTCCGTGTCGGCCAAAAGGGGAAAAGTCAGGCCGTAGTTATCGGCAAACTTCTTTTGTGCCTCGGGTTCGTCTGGACTGATGCCAACTGCATCGACTCCGGCGGCGGACAGATCCGGCAGGGCTTCCTGGATTTCACAGGACTGGGTTGTGCAGCCAGGTGTATTTGCGCGAGGATAGAAATAGACGAGTATTTTTCGACCTGAAAAGTCGGACAGTTTAACGGTGTTGTTGTCCTGATCCTTCAGGCTGAATGCGGGTGCCGGTTTACCGGAGATTAAAGCCATTTTGATCCTCCTGGAGTAGGTTTGACCCCAAACAGGTTACCCGTTGTCGTAATCATTTTTCACAAAATCACATTCAATAACGTTTCCAGCCACGGCAATGGCGCGAATGTTGTTTGGTGGCAAGCTTTTTTGATACCCTGAACCCATTGATATTCAGGCGTTTTTGCGCCATTTTTACATCTTGAAAAGGCTGGCACTATCTTGCAGAGCTTCTATCGCAATCTGGCGCTCTGGTTCCTGTTGATTCTGTTTCTTGTTGTCCTGTACAACATTTTCCACGTACCTGAAAACACTGCACTCAAATGGAATTACAGTGAGTTTATGACTCGTGTTGAAAATGGCGAAGTCAACAAGG
>JBFJWU010000549.1:0-2122 GCA_041623475.1 bacterium
ATACTGATTCGGCTGGGGGCGATCATCGATTCGCGACCCGCCGCACCTTCCGGATCCAGGTGCCCGATATCCGTCCGGTCGCCGTGAAAGAAGTAACCCAGGATCGTATTCGGCGTCGCAGAAATTGTGTCTGCAAAATACCGGTCGGTATTGGCGCGCTCTTCACCCAGCACGATTTCCGTGTAAAACTGGCCCTGCTTTGCTGACAGATTTGTGACCTTGTCCTGCGCGGAATTAATTCGCTCTTCCAACGACCGGATCGTACTGGCCAATCGCCGACGATCATTAGGTGACATCCGGCTTTTCAGGCTGGCCAGTGATGCCCGCAGCGTCGCAATGTCCTCGACCGTATCTCCGACGAGCCCAACCGGTTTGGATCCAGCCTGGCCGCGCAGGCCCTGTGCCTCCAACTGTGCGCGAAGTTCGCGCATCTTGACCAGTTCGCTGTTCTTGTCCTCTTCAGCAAACAGAACGTCCCAGGCAATGACCTTGGCACCGTCGTCGTCCATATTACGAATCGCGTCGGCCATCCGGGTCCGGCTGAATGGCCAGCGGCCCAGGGTGTCGAGCGTCTTTTCGTCGATGGCAACCAGGACGACCTTGTCGCCGGTCCGTTCTTCGCCACGCAACTGAAGCCGAAAATCAAAAACCTTGAATTCGAATAACTCGAGCAATTGATAGGCCGGCATCGAGTATTTCGTCTGCGGAAACATGTACAGCAGGATGCCGAACGTAATGATCATCGAAATTCTCAGGGGAGTGAGCTTGAAGATAAAATCCCTGATTTTTTTCATGAACTGGCCTCGAACTTGGAAGGTGTTAGGTTGCGGTCCATATTAGTCCAACCGCTACAGGCCGTCAACGGTTTTCAGGCGACGTCGCCGCCGGGTGCTCCCGGTTTTCGCATGACCATTGCCAGTTCAGGCAAGCCGCCACGGCGCCAGCGAAATGGCAACATCCCGTGGGCATAGGTCCAGAAATCGACGAGTTCCAGCCCCTGATCCTGTAGAAACGCGATCCAGTCACTGTGGATCCGCATTCCAAAATGGTGTTCCATCCGGTCGGGGATGCGATAGAAGATCTTGCGCAGGACACCATAGTTCGGTGTTGTAATCAGCCAGTGGCCACCGGGCTTCAGGACCCGCAGAACCTCCTGGACACCGACGGGCTGGTCCTGGTAGGTCAGGTGTTCCAGGACATCCGACATAATCAGGGTCTGGAAGAAATTATCTTCGCTGGGCAATGGCTCCTGCCCCAGGATCGCGGTCCCGAATGTTGCATCCGGGTATTTCTGGCGCGCAACCTGGATCGCGTGTTCGCTGACGTCCAGCCCGTGAAGCGGACCGGCCCCCTCGAAACGGGAGAGGAAATAACCATAGGCGCAGCCAATATCCAGGACAGGGCCCGGATTGACAAATGGTCCAAACCAGCGGGCCAGTCGATTGAAATAAGGCCGAAAGTCCTTGTAACCGCCGGAAATCTTGTAAAAGAATGAATCCTTGCCGGAATAGTAGTTCTCTGTGTAGATTTCCCGGTAATCCGGTTGTTCTGCAGGTTCACCCATTGGCTGTACTCACTGTCCACGTGGCAGCGACGCCGATTCCCGTAAACGGGACGTCGCCGTGCGTCTAAAATTGGGATGCCGGATGCCGGACTCGAACCGGCACGGGGACAACGCCCCGAGAGATTTTAAGTCTCTTGTGTCTACCAATTCCACCAATCCGGCAATGGCGTCAGTCTAAACGTTATCCGTGAAATCGTCAGAAACGGGCGCCACATCCCGCAATTCGAGCGACAGTTGACACCGCAGTCAATATTGCGATAAACTGCCCCTTATTGACATAAGAGTCAATAAGGCCTGCGTATCCAATCCCGGAACGCAAGGAACATTATCCCCCCTGAAGGAGAGGTATCTGATGCAGCGTAAAGTCTGTGTACTGGGCGTCGGCATGAGCCAGTTCAGCAAGCCGGGTAAAAGCCCTGAATATAACGAAATGGCCCGGGATGCTGGCAAGGCTGCCATCCAGGATGCCGGTATCGATTACAACGAAATCGAGCAGGCAATGGTCGGCTATGTGTACGGTGACAGCACCTGTGGCCAGCGCGCGGTCTACGAACTGGG
>JBFJWU010000550.1:0-2116 GCA_041623475.1 bacterium
ATGCCGCCCTGGCCGAGGCAGAGCGCCGCCTCGGCAACCTGCAACGGCAGAAAGTTGCCCTGGAAAACGCGATTCGGCTGGCGACAACAAATGACCAGCGGGACGCATTTGCGAGCCATCTGGAAGATGCCAGCAGCCAGCCGCCGGCCGGAGACGCACGCTGGTTTGTGCTGACATCGTCCAATGGACTTCAGTATGATTCCAATATCAACCTGGCCCCCCTGCTGTTCACCGCTGACACCGCTGGTGTCCGTGTCAGCAGCGCCTTGCTGGCACGGACATACTTTTTCAAGAACGACGACACAAACACTGGAATCGCGCTGTTTGGCAGCCAGTCGATCCACGCTGGTGCCGATCGGAAGCCCTGGAGGCATATAATGCGACGGTATTTGATGCCGCCGCATTTTTTGAGGCAGCGGTAACCGGCACCCACAAACTGGGCGCAAAGGCAGGTTACTCATCAACGTTTCTGTTTTTCAAGCCTGACGACCAGGAAAACCACTTCCGTGAACGGATTTACGGACAACCCTCGTGGAGCTTCAGATCCGGGGATTTCTCGCTGTTCAGCGATATCCTGCTGGAATTGAGCCGCTATTATGCGGATAATCGATATCTGTCGCCTGATGACCGTTCAACCGACACAATTGACCTGAACCTGCGGGTCGCCCCCGCCTACAGGATTGGCCAGCACCGGATCAGCGCCTTGCTTGGCATGTCGCGCTATGACGCGCGGGGCAGTAATTTTGACAAGATCGGCGGGTCCTTTGCGGCGTCCTATGCGTTCCAGCACAAGCAATGGCTGACGACACTCCGCAGTGGATACGCGCTGCTGGAGTATCCCGACAGCACAGATGGTCGCCAGGACCGGCGCCTGACCGCATCAATTGGTACAGAATTCGCAGTCAATGCCAAACACCGGGTCGGTGGTGCCCTGGCCTATGAAGAAAATTTCCCGTCGTATACCGACTCTGTCTATGCGTACCGGCGGATCCTTGCCGGGGTGAACTATCGGGGAACCTTTTTTGAAAAATAACCGCCACCAACAGACCGGGAAGGCTCTGTCCCTGTCATTCCGGGGCCCCAGAGCGGCTGTTTCGCTTGCACCCGGTGATACCATGACTCAAGATTCTCATTCGTGGTCCTGATGCAAAAAGAAACGAACCATATCGCACGTTTGCTGCGCGTTGCAGCGCTGTTTTCGCTGGTATTTGCCAGTGCACCGGGTCACGCTGGCGCAGCAGAACCGGTCGGCGAAGTCGCGGAACTGGTTGGGATCAGTTCAATCCAGCGTGGAGAACCAGCCGAATTGATCCCACTGCGCTTTGGCGACGAGGTTTTCGCCGGGGACCTGATCCGGACCCAATCCGGAGCCAAGGTTAAATTACTGTTTAACGACGATTCGGTGATTACGGTCGGCCCGACGACGCGTCTACGGATTGACAGTTCCGTGTATTCACCGGGCCCCAGTGGTGTTCGAAACAGCGTCCTGACAGTTCTTGGCGGCAAAGTCCGATCGCTGGTCTCGTCCTGGTTTTCGAGCCCCCTGCAGGATAACCGTTTTGAAGTACGGACCCCGACCGCAGTCGCCGGTGTCCGCGGCACTGAATTCATCACGTCCGTCGACAATGATGGCCGCAGCACCGTGATCGTCCTGGATGGAATTGTCGAGGTTTATAATCGCCGGGACTCGAAACGGCGAGCTGTTTTCCTGGGCAAGGGAATGAAATCATCGGTCGGTGCACGCTCGGTACCCAGCACACCGGAAAAGCTGCAGGATTCGGAACTCGAACAGGCTGCCGAAGAATTGGATATTTCTGCCGAGGAAACCTTGACCAACAGCGGCGAACTAGCGGGCGGGCCGGACGCGCAGGCACCAGTCGACCTGCCCCCAGCGACCGGTCCGGACAGCGGACCTGATGTTGACAGCGATCCGTTTGCGGATATGGACAATCCGCTCGACCAGGACGGTGGACTGCCCGGTCAGCCAGGACTGGAAGGACAGGATGTTGACATCGATTCGGCACCGGCTTCAACCCGGGTTCGGGTCGAGGTGGACTTTCAATAATCGGCGTCGCCGTTCAACCGCAAGCGTCGCCAGCACCGGGACAGCGCACCA
>JBFJWU010000551.1:0-2113 GCA_041623475.1 bacterium
GGGGATTGCCGGGGCGATCGGGCGGTTAATGATGTCCGGGGTACAACCGGCATCGCCGTTTGACACGCCCCATACGCCGTTCAATCGCGGCCTGTCAGGGAAACGGTCCTTCGCGACGGTCCGTGTGTCGCTGTCGGAGATCAAGGCCGTCAAAACCGCGCTGGATGCAACCGTCAATGACATTGTCCTGGCGGTTGCCAGTTATGCGGTCGAGGATTACCTGCGGGACCAGGGGCACCGCCTGGACCGGCCCCTGATTGCAACGATCCCGGTGGCGGTGCCGACGGTTGACAACGCGGCCCGGCTGCACGGAAACCGGATATCCAACATGATGGCATCGTTGTGCAACGATATCGCCGATCCGGTCCAGCGGGTTGCGGCCATCCACGAGTCGGCCGAGGCCGCCAAGGATATGCAACGACGGCTGGGCCTGGACCTGATGCTGGAGTGGGCCGAATATACGCCGCCTGGTCCGTTCAAACTGGGATTGCGGATGTACAGCGGGCTGCGGTTGGCGGACCGCCATCGCGCCCCGGCCAACCTGATCGTGTCCAATGTACCGGGTCCCCGGCAGCCGCTGGAGGTCGCCGGGGCAAAGCTGAAAAGCCTGTATTCGATCGGACCGATCCTGAACGGCCTGGGATTGAATATTACGGCGTGGTCGTACTGTGATCACGTCGGGTTCACGGTCCTGGCGGACCGGGCATCGATCCCCGACGCGCACGAGATTACGGACCGGATACCGCTGGCGCTGGAAAAGCTGGCCACGGCCGCCGCACAACGGGCGGCCTGACGCGGGCTATCAATCCGCGACGGTCAGCTGCAGACGCGTTCCATTCGATCCTGTCCCCGTAAACACCTGTTGGTTGGCTAACTTCGGCGTATCGGCAAATTGCCAGTTGCCGGCGGTGTTGGGGTGGGGGACGATAAATGGATAGGCAGTGCTGGCAACGACCAGGCCCAGTTTCTGCCCGGCTTTCAGGGTCCAGCGCAATGGGGTCAGGGGAATGTCCAGCGTGACTTGTTCGCCAGGCGTATAGTCGACCTTGGCCCGGTCCCCGTCACGGTGGCTGAGCAGCATCGCGCCCTCGCGCAGGTTAAAGGCGGTGCCGTCGGGTTCGACCATGTAGAGCCGTGTAACGAAGACGGTGTCCTGGACATCAGACGCGACCCGCAATGATGCGCTGATCGGCCCTGCCAGAGTCAAGTCTGTCGTCAGTGGTGCGGTTTCAAACACCAGTGCGTCGTTGCCGGCACACCAGTTGATTTCCTCGCGGATGCCCATGATTTCCAGGTCCAGCAGCGCGCCGCCGTTGATGCGAATCACCTGGTTCGGGTCATAGACGTACTGGCCGACAGACTCTGCGGCTGGCTGCGATTGGCTCAACAGGCCTTTGGGCTTGCAGCCCACCGCATCGCTGGCCCCATTGGCGTAGAACACCAGTTCCTTCGTATCGTCCGGGAACAGGCGGCTGGCATCAGCCCACGTTTCGGTCCCGCCGTCGTAGTAGCGGGCGACCGGCAGACCAGGGTCGGCTGCGCCTTTGAGGTGATGGTCGAAAAAGGCCATCATTTCATCCAGTTCAAACGGTAAACCGCCGGCATCGCTGAAGACGTAATCATCAAACGAGATCGTCCCCATCAGGTGCGGCCAGGGGCCGACCGTGATGTGCATGTTGTCGCCCTTGCGGCGGGCGTAGATTTGGTTCCAGTCGTTGAATTGTCCCCGGGCCATAAAATCGAACCAGCCGGTAAACATCATCAGCGGAACATCGGTTGCCCAGTACTCCTCGGGCTCCAACTGGTCCAGGAACAGGCGGGTTTCCTCGCCGTTTTCCAGAAACGGATCGTCCAGTGGCGTCGAGCCCACCGTTCGTTTGTCACCCTCGGCCAGCGGGAATTTGAGCAATGCCTCGTCCCGTTCCTCGTCGGTCGGAAAGTTCATGGCATCGGGGTCGTGCATCAGCAGCGCCCAGGTGCCGCCGACATCTGCGCGGATAATGCCGTGTTCGTATGCCGCTGCATAGACGTCGGACCGAACCACAGCCAGAAATGCAGCTTTGACCAGGTCCGGTCGTTCAACGGTATTCAGCAACGCGGTGATGCCCAGGTA
>JBFJWU010000552.1:0-2096 GCA_041623475.1 bacterium
GGGGTTGGTCAGCATCAATGCGGCCACCGAATCATCCAGGTGGGGCCGGATCTCATCGGGATGGATCACGGCACCGGACTGCGGGGGCAGGTTGACGATTTCGAATCCGGCAAGGGCTGCGCTGGCGGGGTTGGTCCCGTGGGCGGTTTCCGGGATCAGGATCTTGCGCCGGGATTCGGCCTGGCCGTTGTCCTGCAAATAGGCGCGAATCATCGCCAGGCCGGTAAATTCGCCCTGGGCCCCGGCGGCCGGCTGCAGCGTAAATGCGGCCATTCCATTGATCTCGCACAGTGCCTGTTCCAGTTCGACGGCGATCTGCAGCGCGCCCTGGGCCCATTGGTCGGGTGCGGCCGGATGGAGCTGCGCAAACGCGTCCCAGAACGCGATCTGTTCATTGATCCGGGGATTGTGTTTCATCGTGCACGAGCCCAGCGGAAACAGGCCCGTTTCAATGCCGTAATTCCACTGGCTGATGCGGGTGTAATGCCGCACGACCCGGTACTCGGGCAGGTTGCCGATGGACAGGGGGGCCGTCCGTGGCTGGACGCCAGCCATCTGTGCTGGCAGGTCGGCGGCCGCGGTTCCGGTATCCGGATCCGACGGAAGCTCGAAGATGACCGGTTCTTCGAACTGCAATCCGGACCGGGCGGGCAGTTTATCGTCTATTTCAGGCATGATTGCACCGCCTGGAAGTCGCTGTCAGAGTTATTGGCCGTCGCGGCGACCAGCAGGCCCCCGTCATCCAGCCGTTTGCCGATCTGGACACCCGCCTGGACAGCACGGTCCCAGATGTCGTGGGCGTTGTCGTGGTCAACAACAAATTCGTTGAAATAGGGGCCACTGTGCCGCCGGGTAAAGCCGTTGCCGGTCAGGAGCTGTTCCAGGCGGGCCGCGTTGTTGGCGCTTTGCAGCGCCCGCTTGCGCAGCCCCGCTGGACCCAGTGTGCTCATGGTGACGGTGGCCAGCAACGCCATAATGCCCTGGTTCGTACAGATGTTGCTGGTCGCTTTTTCACGCCGGATATGTTGTTCGCGGGTACTGAGGGTCAGGACGTAGCCTGGCTTGCCATCGGCGTCAACCGTTTGTCCACACAGGCGACCCGGCATCCGGCGGATGAAATCGTTGCGCGTCGCCAGCAGGCCCAGCAATGGTCCGCCATACGACGGCGGCAGGCCCAGCGGCTGCCCCTCGGCGACAACCACATCGGCACCCAGCTGGCCGGGTGGTGTCGCCAGCAGCCAGACGTGGGGGTCCGGTGTGTGGGTGACCAGGAATCCCGTGTCCCCCAGGATTGCGCGGGCGGCGGCGACGTCTTCGATCACGCCAAAGCCATTGGGGCTGCCGAGGGCGACAATCTTGTCGTCCGGATCGGCCTGGACGGCGTCCAGTTGTGTGGTTCCGTCTGCAGCGAGGGGCAGGTCGATGATTTCGGCGTCCGGTTGGCCCGCGAGGTACAGCCGGCAGACATGCAGTGTCGCCGGATCGAGGCCCTGGGACAGGTAGATCCGCCGCGCCTTGCGCCGAACCCGCAGCCCCATCAGGATCGCCTCGGCCAGGGCCGTGGCGCCGTCGTACATGGATGCGTTGGCCACCGGCATGCCGCTGAGCTCGGCGATCCAGGTCTGGAACTCAAAGATGGCCATCAGTGTCCCCTGGGCGATTTCGGGCTGGTACGGGGTGTACGCCGTCAGGAATTCGCCACGGGAGATCTGGTACAGCGCCGCGGCCGCCATGGGGTACGGATAGATGCCGGCACCGACAAACGATGCGACATCGGTAACCGGACGGTTGCCCGCGGCCAGGGCGCGGAACTGGGCGACCAGCTCTGCCTCGTCAATGCCGTCCGGCAGGTTGATGGTGGCCTGCTTGCGCAGGTCTTCGGGAATCGTTGAAAACAACGCACCGGCATCATCGACACCGATTCGCTGCAACATTTCCTTGGCGTCCGGTGCGTCGGACGACGGGAAGTAGCTCACAATTAAACCCTGTTCAGGTAGCGGGTTTCAGAACGGTCGATCAGTCCAGGCTGCCCAGGAACTCCTGGTATTCGTCAGGCGACAGCAGGGCTTCGATCTGGCTTTCGTCGCGGCAGCGGA
>JBFJWU010000553.1:0-2081 GCA_041623475.1 bacterium
CCACCAGCGACAGTCCCAGAACAATAATCCTGATTACAAGCCTGTCCCTCATCCTCCAGCGCCTTTTTCTAAACCCGGGTTAGTCGGGTCCCGGTTTGTGACCAAGCAACACCATTATTGACCCGTATTATTGATGGAAAATCAAGGAGTAGTTTCCGGCCGCGGTAACTTCAGCCAAGGATCGGATTTGCCAGCATCGTCTGGGGCGTGGCGATGCGTCTGCGAGGATCCGCTTGCGGACCGGAGTCCCGCCGATCAGGCGGGATGGGTCGCCCGGGAGGGCGAGACACAACCAGACCTGCTCACAAACAACCGCAGGTCGTCGGGTTCGGGTGGAAACTGCGCTGAGGAAACTAACGAGACGGTGAGTATTTAGCCAAGGATCGGATTTGAACCGACGACCTGCTCATTACGAGTGAGCTGCTCTACCAACTGAGCTACCTTGGCGTCGACAGATTTGCCGAAAAAGAAAAACAGGGTAACGATTTTACCGGTGGGCCGCAATTGGCCATGGCCGTTGTCGTGTCGCAGTAGAATGACGATATCGTTGACTTGTCGGGAATTAATTCGTGAACGAATCCAAGCAGTTCTGGTGGCGCTGGTCGGCCCCGGTCGTCGTCGTTTTTGTGGCCATTCTGGTTGCGGAACAGGTCGGGCAGATGGCAGCCGTCCGGGCCTATGTTGCGCCGGTGCTGATGCTGTACCTGCCGTTCGTCATCCATCGTCGCCTGTCGTTCCAGGCTGTCGGCCTGCAGGCGCCCCAGTGGGCCCGGATGTTACTGGTCGTGGTCGTATCGGCGGTCATCCTGGGCGCATTCGCTGTCGTGACGCGCTATGTCCTGTGGGGCCCGTGGCCGGGACCGCCGCAAGGCTGGACCGAGCGATTCCTGATCGAACTGTTTTTCGCCGCTTTGCCCGAGGAATTGTTCTTCCGCGGCTGGCTGCAAAAGCGGGCTGACGAACGGATGGAGCAACCCGGGATCCAGGTCGGACCGATCCGGATTACACCTGGAAATATCCGCACGTCCGCGGCGTTTGCACTGTTGCACGTGGCCAGCACCCAGTCGCTGCATCGTTTACTGGTTTTTTTCCCTGGCCTCTGGTTCGGCTGGACCCGGACAGCGACCGGTTCAATCTGGCCGGCGGTCATCCTGCACGCGATTTCCAACCTGTTCCTGGCCGCCGCGATCGGGGTCTGACGGCTCGACGGGCCAGCTTCGATCAAATAACTGGTCGAACACGCCTTTCCAGCGGGTACTGAGCAGGATGCCCAGCATGCGCTCCTGTAATGCGGCCGGTCCCCGGCCCTGGCGCCAGCGGGCGCTGCGACCACCGTACAGCCGGTCCAGCAGAATTCGGCGATCGGTTGGCAGGTCGGCCTTGATCGACCAGAATCGGTCCAGGCGTCGTCGCCACAGTGATGCCGCCGGTCGCAATGGCTGGGGTATGTCATCCAGCCAGCCCCCGGTCGTAAACATGACCAGGTCAATTTCCTGGATTGGACGAACAAACCCCTTGTGATGGGCAAAATGGGCCAGTGAGTGCAGCGCGTGCAGCCGGACGAGCGCGTCCGGGTCCGACGTTGCCAGCATCAGCCGGGCACCGTTCCACGGCATTTTCCAATGGCAGAGGAGGTCCGTATGGAGCTCAACCATTGGCAGGCCGGGGCAGCGAAAGACCCATTCGTAGTTCCACCGGGGTGCCGTCATGGTCTCGGGCAGGTACCCGAAATGGATCAGGCCTCGTGCGGCTGCAGCGCGATGACGGAGATCGACGAGGATATCGATATCATTCATGGCTCGCAGGTGTGATTCCGGATACAGGTTGGACGATGTCCACGCGCCCTTTAACGGGATCGCGGTAATGCCTCGCCCGGCAAGCTCATCGACCAACGCGGCGCAGGTGTCTGCGATCTGTGCGTAGCCGGTCCGGGTGGCTGCTGCCCAACTGGCAAAGGACGGATTCGGTGACAAAATATCGTGCCTGGCCAGGAATTCCGGGAACGCGGCCAATCCTGCGTCACCCAGGGCCGGCGCCAGTCGGTCGGGGTCGTGATTCAACAGGGACTTTACCTGCCCCGG
>JBFJWU010000554.1:0-2072 GCA_041623475.1 bacterium
GATTGACCTGGACCTGGCCGGTAATGTCCACGTCAGCTACTACGACGTAACAAATGCAACGCTCAAATATGCCACTAACGGGTCTGGCAGCTGGGTTACCGAAACGGTAGATGCCGCTGCAGATGTGGGGGTGCTGTCGTCGATTGCGGTTGATACAGACAATATTGTCCACATTGCCTACTACGATTGGGACAACGGAGACCTGAAGTATGCGACAGGAACCTCTGGGGCCTGGAGTATCGAAACAGTTGACTCGACTGGCGACACTGGCGGCTGGCCGTCGATTGCAGTCGACGCCGCACGGGGCATCCATATCAGCTATTACGATTTTGACACGGGGACCCTGGAATACGCGACCAACGCAGGCGGCAACTGGTCGATCGAGCAACTGGATGCCAACGGAACCGTCGGTTTGTACGGCTCCCTGGCGCTGGATAACCAGGGCGGCGTTCACATCAGCCACTATGACTGGATAAATGAGGACCTGAAATACGCGTACAGAGTCAGTCCCTATTCACCGGCGGTTACAATCGATGGACCGGGGGACACCGGACATGACACGTCAGTTTCTGTCGACCCGACCGATCGGGTGCACATTGCCTACGTCGACAAATCAAACAACCGACTGCGATACGCCAGCAATGCCGCAGGGTCGTGGGCTGTTACGACAGTCGGGACGGATTCGGGCGAGCAGCCGGACATCATCGCAGGTCCCGGTGGCGAGGTCCACATTGCTTACCACGGACAAATGAGTGGGTATACATCTGCCCGGTACGCCAATGGTGTCAGTGGAATCTGGACATTTGCCGATATGGATGGATTGTTTTCTCCCAGTCCGGCACCCTCAATTGCGCTGGACAGTGCAGGAGTTGTTTACGGAAGCTGGCCGGTGAATATCAACCTTGTGGATTCAGATTCTTATTTGGGTCATGCGGACAATGCTGCCGGATCCTGGACTCAGGTGTACTGGCCGGTGTCAGGAGATCTGGCCGGTGTTTCCACAGCCGTGGATTCCAGCGACGACGTCTACATCGCGTTCTACGCGTATACCCAGCGGACACTGAATTTTCGCAAGAAGAGCGCCGGCAGCTGGACCGGATTCAGCCTGGCAAATGGGCCGGCACCCGACGAGCATATGTCGCTGGCGATCGGCAACAGGAATCAGTGGCTGGTTGGTTGTTATGATACCGATGACAACGACCTGTACCTTGTGACCGTCGAGGACGGGGCCAGCAGTGTCAGCGTTGAATTGATCGATGCGATTGGGCATGTTGGTCAGTACGTTTCCCTGGACGTCGATCGGCACGATCGGGTTCATATGAGCTACTGGGATGCGTCCAACCGGGACCTGCGGTATGCGACCAATGCCCCGGGATACTGGGTGACCGCGGCTCTGGATTCAAAGGGCGACGTTGGTCGCCATACCTCCGTGGCTTTGGACAGCCAGGGCCGACCACACATTACATACCAGGACTTCGACAACCGGGACCTGAAGTACATCAGCAACTTCATGGACCTGCTGCCGGCACAATCCGTCCAGCAAGTAAAGCCGTTCTAGGGCAAACCAGGCGTCGGTCGATTAAAAGATTGAATCGTCCAGCAGAAAAAGACTGCCCTGCCCATCCGTACCGGAATTAATGCCGGCAACGACAAAGGCTCCTGCCTGATATTCGGGATTCTCGGCCCGACGTGCTCAGTTATCTATCTTTCCCCTTTGAACTTTTCCCCTCGTCTGCTAGATTGACAGGTTTTCGGTAGTCCCAGCCCTTGGGGGGTGTTATGAGTGATGATCGTATTGAATCTGTCCTGAGTTCCAGCCAGACGCTGGAGCCGCCCGAGTCGTTTCGGGCCAAGGCGCGGATATCTGAGGCTGAGTACCAGGAACGGTATCGTCGCAGTATCGATGATCCCCAGGGATTCTGGGCGGAAATCGCCGAGGAACTGCATTGGTTCCAGACCTGGGACCGGGTGTTGTCGTGGGATGTGCCGTTTGCGCGGTGGTTTGACGGCGGCAAGACCAATATCTGTTACAACGCGGTCGATCGCCATGCCCTGGGCTCGCGGGCCAACAA
>JBFJWU010000555.1:0-2067 GCA_041623475.1 bacterium
GACCTTGTCCGGCAGCAGGACCGGAACTTCGTTGCTACCGGCCACGACTTCGTACCCTTTGACCAGACCGGCCTGGGCATATCGGACCACACGTATTTCGCCCCAGCCAAGCAGGATCGGCGGGTGCAGGACCGACAGCGGCGGCATCATCCCGATATACAATCCACGGGGCGCAATACGAAAATGAGAGACCAGGCCGTAACTGACTTCGCCGATTCGCAGCCCGGGGGCCCGGACGTCGCGCCCGGCAGGAATGTTCCGAGCCTTGTAATCGGTACTGAGCAACAACCAGCCCTTGTTCCGGGACCGCAGGAATCGCACTGCCGACGAGCCCAGGACAAAGGCAATAATCAGGTATTCGAATCGAAAGGGAATATCCAGGGTACTTAACCCGCCGGCGGATAAACCGGCAATTCCAGCAGGCGCGCACCGCGGGACTGGGCCGCCGAAAAAACAACTACATGTCCAAGCGCTTCCGGTGAAATCCAGCGCGACGGATCCTCGTCCGGCATCACGACCCGGTTGGCCGGCGTATCAACGACACCCATCGGGTAAATGATCGAAACCCGGACACCATCACCGTGGACTTCCTCGTCCAGTGCCTGCAAAAAGCTGGCCACCCCGGATTTTGCCGCGCTGTAAATGGCCATCCCGCTGGCACCACGGGTAAATCCTGGCCCGGCGCTGAATCCGGCGACAAAGCCGTGGCCCTGTTTCTGCAGAACCGGTAGGACCGCACGAACAGTTACAAAGGTCGTTCGCAGGTTGATATTGATCAGCCGGTCGAACTGGTCCAGGTTGGTGTCAGCTACAAATGCGTAATCAAATCCACCGGCGACGGCGATAACACCATCCAGGCGCCCATGCTGCTCGACCACCGCCCGGACCATATCGTCAGCGACGTCCTGGTTGGTCAAGTCGGCAACCTGGAAGTCACAGGACAGTGCCGCCGCCTGTTCGCGCAGCCGGTCCTCGGTCAAATCCGCCAGGACAACCCGCGCCCCGGCGTTTGTGAACGCCGATGCCACAGGACCGGCCACCGCACCGGCACCGCCGGTCACGATGAAGACCTGATCCAACAATGTCTTTGATTCGGCCATGCTTACGGACAGGTTATCAGACAGGTGTGAAAAAGGAAGCATTCAAGCCGCGGATTCGCACCGCGAGGTCGGTCAACCGGTGTCTGGAATTCATTCAAATTCGAAAACCACTTTAATACTGCCGGACCCCTTGTCGGACGCGACTTGGATCGCCTGCCGCCAGTCGTCCAGCGCAAAACGATGGGTTACCAGCTTGTCGGCCGTCATCTGCCCTGTCCGCAGGAACTCCGCCACCAGGTCATAGGTCAGGGTGTCCTGGTCGTTCCAGTCCTCGGTCCCGTGCCCGATGGCACCCAGCAGGCTGACCTCCTGGTGCCAGACCGGGGTCAGGTCGGCCTTCATCCGGTACAGGTAGACCCCAACGACGACAACGGTACCGCCGGCGCGGCAAATCCGCAGGTTCTGCTGCACGGACTGGTCGTTGCCAACACAGTCATAGATCACATCGAATCCACCCAGCATCGTCCGGTTTTTGAAATCGCCAACATAGGTCTTGCCGCCGGTCCGTTGTTCGGCAACGGCAAACATGTCGCCGTTGACGACAGTGGCCCCGTAGGCTTCGGCCCGTTCGATCTGCTGTGGATAGCGGGCCGCGGCAAAGACATTGCAGTCGGGCTGCACCGCCAGCGCCGCCTGGACCGTCGCCAGGCCGATCATGCCGCAGCCCAGCACCAGCACATTCTCGCCGGGTTCAGGGGGCCGCCGCAGCACCGCCCGCAGCCCGCATGCCAGCGGCTCAACCAGGGTTGCCTGGTCATCGTCCAGGTCATCGGGGACTTTCCAGACCTCGGACTGATGCGCCGTGTACCCGTCACCCCAGCCGCCGCCGACACCGGGATGGCCCTGCCCCAGCTGCTGGTTGTCGCACAACGCATAATTCCCGGCGATACAGGGATCACAAACCGGCTCGATCCCCTGGCTGGCGCAGGTCGCGCCCAGGAACCGCGTCATCATCGCCACCCGGTCC
>JBFJWU010000556.1:0-2065 GCA_041623475.1 bacterium
CAATGGCAGCCTGATGACCGCACCGGATATCCGCAATCGTCTAAAGGCAATCGAGTCACGAGGCGGACAAGTAATTGTCGTCGACCCCCGTCGAACCGAAACGGCAACCGGTGCATCCGGGCACCTGTTTATCCGCCCGGGCACTGACGTTTTGCTGCTGCTGTCGCTGCTATATTGCCTGCTGCACGAGCAAGACCTGGACGCCGGCCGGACGCCGGACTTTGCCTACAATCGCGAAATCCTGTCAACGGTCTGTTACGAATTCAGCCCGGAAAACACGGCCAAACGTACCGGTATCCCGCCCGCCGATGTTCGCAAACTGGCCGCAGACCTGGCTGCGGCAGATGGTGGTGCCGTCTATGGACGCATGGGTGCATCCACCCAGGAATTCGGTGCCAGTTGCCACTGGTTGATCAACGCCATCAACATCGTCACTGGCAATATCGACCGCCCCGGCGGGGTCATGTTTACGTCGCCAGCCGTCGACGGAATCGGTGCTGCGGGCGGATTCTCGATCGGTCGCGGCAGTTGGGATCGCTGGCGCAGCGAGGTCCGGGAATTGCCGGAGTTCGGCGGAGAATTACCGGTCTCGACACTGGCCGAAGAGATCCTTGATGCGAGCCCCGGGATACGTTGTCTCGTCACCGTTGCCGGCAACCCCGTACTCTCTACCCCTAATGGAAGTAAGCTTGAAAAAGCATTGGAATCATTAGAGTTTATGGTTTCAGTTGACCCCTACATTAACGAAACAACTCGGCACGCAGACTTCATCCTGCCGCCAGTGTCGCCGCTGGAACGGCCGCACTACGACCTGGCATTCCATTTACTGGCGGTTCGCAATACCGCCAAATATGCGGACCCCCTGTTCACGCCACCCGCTGGCGCAAAAGACGACTGGCAGATCCTGCACGAACTGTCTGGTGAACTGGACAATCTTCGCAGTGGCGGCAGTCCCGGATCACGCAGCCTCAAATGGAAGGCAATGCACAAGCTTGGTCCGACCGGCCTGCTGGACCTGGGCTTGCGTGCGGGCCCGTATGGATCCCTGTTGAACCCCCTGTCCGGCGGCCTCAGTGTCCGCAAACTGCGGCGCAACCCGCATGGTATCGACCTCGGCCCGCTCAAGCCGGTATTGCCTGGGCGCCTGAAAACCACAGACAAACGCATCAACCTGGCACCAGATGCCCTGCTGGCTGATATCGAACGCATCCGGGATATCGGTGAACCGAACGGCGAACTGCTGCTGATCGGCCGACGGCACGTCCGCAGCAACAATTCCTGGCTGCATAATGCCCCCAGGTTAATGACCGGAAAGTCCCGTTGCACGCTGATGATCCACCCGGATGATGCGTCCGACCGCGGCTGCCGGGACGGTGACGTGGTCGTCGTCCAGTCCCGCACCGGCAAGGTTCAGGTCGCGGCAGAAGTCACAGATGACATTATGCGCGGGACAGTCAGCCTGCCCCATGGATTCGGCCACGGTCGCGACGGCACGCGCCTGGATGTCGCCAACCAGCATCCAGGTGTTTCGATCAATGACTTGACCGATGAGTCCCGGATTGACGTGGTGTCCGGAAATGCGGCATTCAGCGGCACGCCGGTCCAGGTTTCAGTCGCCTGATCGTGGACTTGACGTCCCGGGCGGACTGAAACGCGTTCTACAAACAGGGGATTTAGCGAAAAAACCGTTTTTCGGTCCTATTACCAATAACTAAGCAGTGCTTGTCCGGTTTTTCGGCGCAGTCAACTTGCGCCCAAAAGTGAAACGTGTTCTAATTTAACCCTGTACCGTTCGCTACATTGACCGCAGGAGGGTTAGTCATGTCGCAATTCGATTCAGTCCAGGATTTCTTTTCCACGCTGGAGTCACGATTCGTCCCTGAAGCTGCCAAAGGTGTCGACATCACGTTTCAATACGACATCACAGGGGACGGTGGCGGACAGTGGTACGCCGTGATTAACGACGGTACGCTCGAAGTTCACGAAGGCACCGCTGACAACCCGACGGTGACCATGACCATCGCGGCTGATCACTACATCAAAGTTGTCAACGGCAAAATGAAGG
>JBFJWU010000557.1:0-2048 GCA_041623475.1 bacterium
GATCCACGGGGATTTTACAACTACGGTTACGCATACTCGACCATCGGCCTGGGGTTGGTTCGATTGCTTGAGCTGTTCGGGTTGGACGGATCCGCGGACAATGTCCGATTGATCACGATTGTGTTTCGAACTCTGTCGTTTGCTGCGTACGTCGTTGTCTGGCTGCTGGTATTCCTGGTATCGCGGCTGGCCTGGCAATTAAGTATTGGCTTGTCGGCGATTGCCGCGACAGGTACGTTACTGGCAGAGAACGCAATGTTCTATGGGAGAACTGTCCACCCCGACAGCCTCCAGGTTGCGGTGGTGGCTGCCGCAATTCTGTTTGTGGCGCTCCCGGGATCCTGGTCGGTTGTTGCCGCGGCGGCACTGGCAGGCGTCGCTGCGGGGACGAAGTACGCAGGCGTATTCCTGGTGCCGGCACTTGCGCTGGTCGTCGCCCGCATTCGCAAAGCGACCGTCGTAATTGGTTCAAGTATTGCCTTTGCAGCTGGATGGTTGGTGCTGAATATGTCGCTGCTGTCCAACCTGGAGGCTTTCGTCGCAGACCTGCGATTCGAACGGGAACACGTTGCTACCGGTCATCGACTTGCCGAGTCAGCCAATCCAATGGAGTGGTTGCCTGTGTTGATGAACGAGTTAGGCCCGTTTGGATCGGTCCTGGTCGGGGTCGGAATGCTGGCTGTGGTTGTCGGCGGACTGGGCACACGGCCCCGCAGGCGGCAGACGTTTGATCGTATCCGCGGCAATCCAGCATTGCTGGTTTCAGTCGTTTTTGCGATGACCCTTGGCGGGTATTTGCTGGTCGGCGTTAATATGCGACGCGGGCGATACCTGTTGCCACTGTTGCCAGTCCTGCTGCCGGCAGGGTTGGCGGGATGGGCCTGGTTGGCGCGCAGGCTGACACCCGCCCAACAACCGTGGGTGTACGCCCTGCCTGGTGTGTTGCTTGTCGGCGGCTTCGTTCACGCCATTGCCGGATCCGATGTCCCGGAACGCTGGGCCAATGGCGAGCAGATGGCATTGGCCGAATGGCTGGACGACAACGTTCCCGAAACGGCAAGAATCCTGTCGGATTGCCGGTCCTATGTGCCGCCGACTTTTGCGCGACAAGCGTGCGTCGCCGGCCTGTCCCCCACTGACCTGCAACGTTTCAAGCCCGATGTCATCGTCGTCAATCGGATGATTACGGGCAGGATTATCTGGAAGTCGCCCGGCAGCGAATTCGCAGATCAGTTGTATGTAGCAGCACCCGGCGCCAGTCCTGAATCTGTGGCGAACCTGAGACGTCTGTTCAAGACATTGTTGGAACAATCGCGACCTCGGTGGCGCGTGGCATGGGAATCGGATTCGCTGGTTGTCCTGAGATAACGCCGGCCATCTTTCGGTTGTGTTAAATTAGTAAGTGCTTACTTACTTAAAGATGCACCGTTATTGGAGTCCGTGATGTTCGAACTTAATGACCAGATCCGAATGATCGAGCAGGTTGTCCGCCAATTCTGCGAAGCCGAGATAAAACCCAACGTACGAGCGCTGGACGATCATGAAATGCTGCCGTACGACATTATTCGCAAGCTCTACAAACAACTGGGTATTGGTGCGTTGATCGAAGCCCAGATCGAGAAAACCGCTGCCAGGCGAGAGCAGGGTGAGGACGCGGATATGTCAGCCATCAGTTCGGGCGGCGGTGATCCGCTGATGTCCCATATTTTGCTCAAGGAGTTGTCCCGCTACGCGCCTGGCCTGGCAATGACTTTTGGTGCGGGCGCCGGACTGTGCGGTGGCGCAATCGTGGCCAAGGGCAGCCCCGACCAGCTTCGAAAGTACGCGAAGCCGGTCATGAGCTTCAAGAAAATCGGTGCCTGGGGTTTGACGGAGCCCGGTGCCGGTTCTGATGCCTTTGGATCGATGCAGACGAAAGCGCGTCTTGATGGCGACGAGTGGGTCCTGAATGGAGCCAAGACATTTATTACCAACGCGCCGCACGCCGACATTTTTGTGATTTACGCCAAGGTGCAGGACACAGGGCTGGAACGCGCTCCGGTCGGATC
>JBFJWU010000558.1:0-2016 GCA_041623475.1 bacterium
CAGGCATTTTTGATGCAGGATCATTGGAAAGTTGGTGCCAAACATCACCTTGTGTTTGCCGTTTGTTTTCAGGTATTGCACCAGTTCCGGCGGGTAGCGTTTAGCTGTGTACGCGGATGTGTCGATGTAGACGTTTTCGTGCTTGGTCGCGACCGCGATCATTTCCTGGGTCCAGGGGTAGCCAATGTGGCCACAGACAATCTTCAGGTCAGGGAAATCCAGTGCGACCTGGTCGACGTAGGGTATTGGCCTGCCTGTCTCTGATGGTTTCAGCGGGCCGGTGTGGCCGACTTGCAGGCAGACCGGGACACCCAGGTCCACACAGGCGGCATACAGGGGATAAAAGAGCCGGTGGGTCGGCGGATATTCCCACAGCCACTGGACGATCCTGAGGGCGACAAAATTGTGCTCTTGAACACAGGACCGCAATGTCTGCACAGCCTGGACAGGGTTGCGCACGTCAACACCGGCAACACCGGCAAGCATTCCGTCGGACGCCTCTACCGCTTCTTGCACAAACTCGTTGGAAATCAGAGCGCCGTCCGGTCCATACCAGGCTGAAATCAGGCCCTTGCTTACCCCGGCTGCCTTCATCGAGCCTAACGTCATTTCCAGGGGAACAGGCTGTTCGATCTTGTCCAGGCCCATCCATTTGCGTAGCGACGCGAACATCGGGTGGTTTGCATGCGCCATCGTCGGATGTTGCATCCAGACATCAATTATTTCCCTGTCCTGTTCTGTCGTCACTGGTCCCTGTCCTCTACGTTGACTTAATTGTTCAGCCGGCGGCCCCACCCGGTAACGTCGACTTCATCAACGACCTGGCCACTCCAGGAAACTCGAATCTATCATTTAAACATCACCGGCACCACCATCCGCCGCAGGTACGCCTTTTGTTCGGTTTCGGTGTCGCCCTTTAACCCAAAAAATCCGTAGCTCATGATCTGGTGAAACAGCCAGTGGACGACTTCGTCCAGGTCCAGGTCGTTGCGTAGCTGGTCGCCGACTTCGGCGGTCAGGTAGCGGGCCATGATTGTTGTGGTGATTTCGGACATGTGGCGCTTGCTCAGTTCGGTGAACTGCTCGATGTTGCGGGCGTCCATGATGACGCGGTAGCGGTCGTTGGTCTGCAGGGCGTGGATCACGTTGTACAGGTTGTCGGTGAATGTGTCAGGCGTGACGGTCCGGATCGGAGACGTGTCGCGGATGACCGCTTCGGTGATCTCGATCATCAGCACCAGCATCGCGGCCGCCACAAGGTCCTGTTTGCTGTCGAAATAGCGATAAATTGTTGTCCGATTCAAGTCCAGGCGTTGTCCCAGTTCATCAAAACGCAGGCGCTGGCTGCCATGTTCGGCCATCAGGTCGATGGCGGCCTGGATAATGCGGATCCGGGTCTGGTCGTAACCGGGGTGGTCGGGGCTGGCCTTGCGGGCGCTGTCCGGGTCGGGCGCTGTCAATTGGTCCAGTGCGCCCAGTAACGCGTTACCGTGCCTGGCGGGTTCGGGCGTGCTCATTCGGGTCGTTGGCCGATGACCCGGACGTTCAGGCCCATCGGTTGGGTAAACGGGATCGCCATAACCCGCGGTCTGGCATCGGGGGGATCCAGTTCCAGGTCAAAGTGGTTGACCCAGGTGCTGACCATTTCCTGGGCGATCAGCGGGCCCAGGACGCGGCCGGTACAGCGGTGGGCACCGGCACCAAAGGTGCGTACGTGGGTTGGCAGTCCGGCATAATCGGTGTCCAGAAACCGGGACGGGTCCCAGGTGTGCGGATCGGGAAACAATTGGTCGTCCAGGTGATCACTGGAAATCTGGATGATCACCTCATCGCCTTCGCGAATCCGGTAGCCCAGGAACTCAAAATCCCGGGTTGCGTGGCGGATCACCAGCGCCCCGGGCGGATTCAGCCGGACTGTTTCCTGGAATGCGGCGTGCAGGATCACCTGGTCGCCGGGGTCGACGTGACCCTTTTCGTCCCGGGGCAGGTCCCGATATTCCCGGCGCACCCGGTCCA
>JBFJWU010000559.1:0-2011 GCA_041623475.1 bacterium
ATAATTAAACTACTGTTCTGTGGAAAAACATTGAAACGCCCGATACTTGGGTGTTTTGTTGTTTTTTGCTACCATATGTTGCGTCTGGATCATCGATATTCGAGCCGAAATCCGCGTCGATCCAGGCGGTTCCGTAACTTGAAATCCGGGGATGTTGTGGCAAAACCGCAGGAAGCGATCTATACCGAAGACAGCATCAAGTCACTGGACTGGCGCGAGCATATCCGTATGCGTCCGGGGATGTACATCGGCAAGCTGGGTGACGGCAGCGCCCCGGACGACGGCATCTACGTGCTGGTCAAGGAAATCGTCGACAACTCCATCGACGAATTCGTTATGGGCGCCGGCAAGACCATCGACATCAAGGTCAGCGACAAGCGTGTCGAGGTCCGCGACTACGGCCGGGGGATCCCCCTGGGCAAGGTCGTCGACTGTGTATCCCGGATCAATACCGGTGGCAAATACGATTCGGCAGCGTTCAAGAAATCTGTTGGCCTGAACGGCGTCGGCACCAAAGCCGTCAACGCGCTGAGTGGCAACTTTACCGTCCGATCCGTCCGCGACGGCGAAGAAAAAGTCGCCGAATTCAGCCGGGGCGACCTGGTCAAGGAACACAAGGTCAAAAAGTCCGCTGACAAGGACGGGACCTATGTCAATTTCGAACCCGACACCGAGATTTTCAAGAATTACCGGTTCCTGCCCGAGTTCCTCGAGGAACAGATCTGGAACTACGCCTACCTGAATTCCGGGCTGACAATCAAGTTCAACGGTCAGAAGTTCAAGTCCGAAAACGGCCTGCAGGACCTGCTGGAACGCCAGACCAATACCGAGAAAATCCGCTATCCGATTATTCGCCTGGCCGGTGACGATATCGAATTCGCCCTGACCCACGGCGATAACTACGGTGACACGTATTATTCGTTTGTCAACGGGCAGTACACGACGATGGGCGGCACGCACCAGTCAGCGTTCCGCGAAGGCATTGTCCGCGCAGTTCGTGAGCATTTCAAAAAAGAATACGACGCCGCTGACATCCGCGCCGGGCTGATCAGTGCGATTTCTGTCCGGGTCGAGGACCCCGTATTTGAATCCCAGACCAAGACCAAGCTTGGTTCGCAGCACGCCAGCCCGGGGGGACCGACGATCCGGTCCTGGGTCGTCGAGTTTGTCCGCAAGGAGCTGGACAATTTCCTGCACCGCAATCCGACCATCGCCGAGGCCATGGAAAAACGTGTCCGGCAGTCGGAAAAAGAACGCAAGGAAATGGCCGGAATCAAAAAGCTGGCCAACGAGCGTGCCAAAAAAGCCAGCGTTTTTAACAAAAAGCTGCGCGACTGCCGTGTCCACCTGGACAGCAAGAACGAGCGCGGCCCCGAATCAACAATCTTCCTGTGCGAGGGCGATTCGGCCAGTGGATCAATCACCAAGGCCCGTGATGTCGCAACGCAGGCGGTGTTCAGTTTGCGCGGCAAGCCGCTCAATTGTTTTGGCCTGACCAAGAAAGTCGTGTACGAAAACGAAGAGTTCAACCTGTTGCAGCACGCGCTGAATATCGAAGACGGCCTGGAAAACCTGCGCTATAACCAGGTCGTAATCGCGACAGACGCCGATGTCGATGGCATGCACATCCGCCTGTTGCTGATGACATTTTTTCTGCAGTTCTTTCCGGAACTGGTCCGCAAAGGACACGTCTACATCCTGCAGACCCCCCTGTTCCGCGTCCGCAACAAGAAAGAAACGATTTACTGCTACGACGAACGCGAAAAACAAACGGCGCTGGGCAAGCTGGGCAAAAAAGCCGAAATCACCCGGTTTAAAGGCCTGGGCGAGATCTCGCCCGACGAGTTCGAACAGTTCATCAACGAGAACATGCGCATCGAACCCGTTGTCCTGCCCCGCGGCATGGCCGTCAAAGACCTGCTGAGCTACTACATGGGCAAAAACACGCCCGATCGCCAGGAATTCATTATCGAAAACCTGCGTGTCGAGGACGATCGCGAACTTCTGGCCG
>JBFJWU010000560.1:0-1997 GCA_041623475.1 bacterium
GGTACGGGTAGTCACCGTACCGCAGCACCATCCAGCCGCCGACCAGCATAAACGCAACAAACATGGCGGTATTGATACGTTCAACTCGCCGAACATCCCCGTGCAGACGTAATGTTGCGGAACTGGCGATAACCGCCACGTTGTATACAGACACCAACCAGGCTACATCCGAACGCTGCTGGCTGATCGCCACTGCGCAGAACGCAAGCAATATTACCGTATTACCGACCAGGAATAGAAAATTGGCCGTGACCCGCAGGGACAATTGCACTGCTTCGACATCGCCGGACTCCGCCTGGTCCAGCACGCGTTGCATATTTGCTGCGCGTACGGCGAACTGTACGGCGGGCAGCATATGCCGCGAAATGATCGGCTGGTTGTCATGGGCGTTCACTGACATTTACATCCCCGAGGTGCCAGGCAAGGGTTCCGGTCTGAAGCCGGTAACAGTGTATCGTGATTGACAATGAGCGCATTCAGTTTGAATTTTGATGCCCGTGCGGGACTGTTTTTTACTGCGGCATTTGACATCGGTGTTGTATTTTCCGTCCTGGCAGTGTGGAAATCGCCGGGCGTTTTCTCGCCTGACGACGTCAAATGGTTTGTTGGCGTGTTCATGCTTGAGTTCCTGATGGTTCACAGCGGCCCCTTTCTAGGCTACGCGGTGTTTGACGACGTACCCAGGCGAACGCAGGTAAAACGTGTCGCGGCAATGGGTTCGCTGTATCTGTTGTTTGCGGCCGGGTTTACCCTGTCGCTGGGCTCCCTGTTCCCGCTGGCCGCAATGAGCGCCTCAATGGCCGAAAAGCTGTCGGCCGTATGGCTGGGAAGCCGGCCCAGGCCGGCCCGCAAAGCGGAATTGCAATATTTCTGGGGTATCGGTGCATTGGCCTACCTGTTCGCGTGTGCGATGTCCGTAGCAGTTTCGTGGCCGCGCTGGGGCATTACACCAGATGTGGTTCGGTCCCAGGGTTTTGCGGGATCTGGCCTGTGGGAGCAGCAGCCACAGGCAGCACTGGCTGCCTGTGCAATCTATTTTGGCTGGCTTGCAATAGCACGCCTGCGGATCGTCTGGACCGGCAGCATTCCCAAAATGCCAGGGGTTCCCGGCGCGACCGCGCCGAAGAAGTGATCCCGGGCCTGGTAATGGCTTGAAAAATACGAGTCGTTGACGAGTAGGGGAAAATTTACCCGTCAGGAAAAATGGTTCTGCATCATGTCACCCAGTGGCCTGATCGACGGACGGACCAGTTTCATTGCCACGCCGCGCAGGCTGTTGTACGTCAGGACAAGAACCCGGCTATCGACGCGGTCCCGTTCACGGTCTGTCACCCGCAGAAGTGCCTCGGCTACCTGTTCATCGCGTTCCTCCAAGTAGTCGCCGAACCCCGGAGTGCCGCCTGCAGCCACCCAGTTTTGATAGAACGGATCAAGTTCCTCGATGAATTCATCAAACAGTTTGTCAAAAACATTGCGTATCAGGTTGCCGCTTTCCAGCTTACTCACCGCGCCATACGCCTTTTTGACCCCAAATGCGATCGCACCCGTCTTGCTGTTGACCTCGGCATCCAGCAGCGCACAACAGCTGTCAATGGCGCGACCGCGGCGTTCAGGATGGCCAGATATGTCGGTAAGTGTCTCCATACGTCAGTGAGCAACACGTTACCCGAAATGGTACCCGTCGCCAATCTGTAAACTGGACCATTGGATTACTTTGAAACCGACGCTCACGGACTGCCGCATGCCGCGACATGCGAGCGAAACAAAGGGCCAATCCTCGAAATTATTTCACAAATATTCGCCCGCGCGGAATCCGTTCTGGAACTGGGGTCTGGAACCGGACAGCACGCGGTCCACTTTGCTGCCAGAATGCCCTGGCTGTTATGGCAGACAAGTGACCTGGAGCCCCTGCACCAGGGGATTGGACGACGAATTGATGCCGAGGGTTCGGCGAACGTACGAAAACCGGTTCATATGGACGTCGGCAGGCTGGGCAC
>JBFJWU010000561.1:0-1989 GCA_041623475.1 bacterium
AGGTGGCGCTGTGCTGGGCGATGTTTGACCTGGATGTGCTGGGGATCGCACTTGCAACGGCCGGGGCGTCCGGAATGCAGCTGGTTTACCTGCTGGGCTCGGCCGGACGTGCAAGGATGCTGCCCGGCAAGATCTGGGGACCGATGGTGAAATCTGTTGTCGCCGCAATCGTAATGGGGCTAGCGGTGCTTGTCCTGCGGGCCCAACTGGCAGGGCAGGCCGCTGCCCTGGTCCTGGTTGCCGGAATAACGGGCGGGGCGGTTGTTTTCGGGCTGGTCGCTGCGCTGCTTCGACACCCAGAGGTCGGTCGGGCCCGAAAACTGCTGGGCCGATCGTGACGGAAACCGCGATCACGGTGAAACCTGGGCCAGGATTGGTCCTGCAGATTACCGGCGACCAGACGCATATTCTCGGCAGCCGCTGGATCAGCCGCCAACACCAGTTGTCCGGATTGATGCCAGAGTGGGGTGACGTGGCAATGCGCTGGTTGGACCGCTGGCGGTCCGGTGTCGATCCGGGTTTGTTTCCGGCCCGGTTCCTGTCATTTCCGCAGTCATTTTCCGGACAGGTTTGGCTGGCCATGTGCGATGTTCCCCACGGACAGGTGGCCACATACGGACAGCTGGCACGGGCCATCGGGCGTCCGGGGGCCGCCAGGGCGGTCGCTGGCGCGTGCGGGCGTAATCCCTGGCCATTACTGGTGCCGTGTCACCGAATTGTTGCCGCGGGTGGGTCCGGTGGTTACAGCGGCGGACAGGGGGTCCGGACCAAGGCTAATCTTTTGTTTTCAGAAGGCGCTTTGCCCGATCCCACGCCGAGTCCCACTGACTGGCAGCGGATTCGCCGCTGTTCCTTGGCTTCGTCGGCTTTTCCATTGCGTCAAACCGGCTGACAAATTTGCGGGTCGCGTTGCGCAGCGCGCCCTCGGCATCCAGTCCTGCGTGCCTGGCCACGTTGACCAGTGCGAACATCAAATCACCCAGCTCTTCTTCCAGCTCGTCCTTGTCCGCGTCGCGGGCCTCGGCGAGCTCTTCATTGACCTTTTCCCAGACTTCGCCGATGTTGTTCCAGTCAAATCCCAGGCTGGCCGCGCGGGCGCTGATGGTCTGGGCACGGTTCAGCGCCGGCATCGCCTGGGGCACGCCGTCGGCAATACTGCGATCCGGGTCGTCCCGACGTTTGCGGTTTTCCCACTGGTCGCGCACGTCATCGGCCGATTCAGCGTGGGCCTCGGCGAACACGTGTGGATGCCGCTCGACCATTTTGGTAACCTCGCGCTCGGCGATGCTGTCCAGGTCGAATTGACCGTTTTCACGGGCGATCTGGACGTGAAACACCACCTGCAGCAGCAGATCGCCCAGTTCGGCTTCGATCTGGTCGACATCGCCTGAATCCAGGGCGTCCAGGACCTCGTAGGTCTCCTCAAGCAGGTATTTGGCCAATGTCTGGTGGGTCTGGTCATGGTCCCAGGGACAGCCGCCAGGGCCCCGCAGGACACCCATCAGGGCCTCCAGGCGACGGATGCCGGCGGCAGCAGCGTAAACCTGTTCCAGGCGCTCTTCAGGCGTTGTCATTGCAGGAGTTGCGGTGCAGGAGACAGATTTTGATCAGGCGTCGCCCGGTCCGGTTCCAAAAAAGTTGGATTCCGGCACAAATCCCTGGCGTTCGGTACTGAGGTGCACGTGGCTGAGGTCCGGCTTGTCGTCCCTCATGCAGGCAATTAACAGCTTCAGCGCGTCTTCGCTGATTTCGCCGTTGTGGGCCATTTCGGTCAGTTCGTCGGTCGCACCGCGAATATCAAACGGGTCGTGACGGAATGGCCGGGGGCTGATCAATGCGTAAAAAATATCGACGACTTCGATAATATCGATCAGGCGGCTGGGCTTCAGGCCGCCCCATTGCGGGTAACCGGCACCGTTCCGCATGTGGTGCCGCAGGGCCACCATGCCCTCGATGCCTTCGCCCAGATAGTACGTGTTGACCAGCAGC
>JBFJWU010000562.1:0-1962 GCA_041623475.1 bacterium
GGCCTGCAGCAGGACCACAATCACCAGGAATATGCTCACAATTACGTGAACGACTGTAATCAGAATTTCCATTTACTCTTCAATCCTTGGCTGTCTGTTCAAATCTGTTCAGGCAACGACATCTGTGCCATTGCGGATAATCTCGGAAAACGAGCCCGGTTCAAGGCTGGCACCACCAACCAGAACACCGTCGACGTCTGCCTGCGTCATCAGTTCAGCGGCGTTACCTGGCTTGACACTACCACCATAGAGGATTCGGACACCGGTTGCGCCAGCCAGTAATCGATCCAATTCGCCGCGTATATACTGGTGCATTTCCTGAGCCTGTTCCGGGGTTGCCGTACGACCGGTACCAATGGCCCACACAGGTTCATAGGCGATCGTTAACCTGGTGCCATTGTCAACGCTATCGAGCGCCGACGCCAACTGGTTACGAACAGTATCCATGGCCAGGCCGCTATCGCGCTGGTCGAGGGTTTCGCCAACACAAAGGACGGCGTCCAGGCCATTGGCCAACGCTGCCTGGAGTTTTCCGGCGACCGCGGCATTGGTTTCGCCGTAGACGTGGCGGCGCTCGCTGTGACCAACTAATACACCGCTGGCACCGACATCTTTCAACATCGTCGCTGAAATTTCGCCGGTGTGCGCCCCGGACTCATGAGCGCTGACATTCTGTGCGCCAATTTGGAGCCAGCCGGGTCCGACTGCATCAACGGTCGCAGCAATTGCGGTGAACGGTGGAAAGATCCAGGTGTCACAGGTCGGTGCTGTATCGAATCGTGCAACCAGATCCTGTACAAATTCCTGCGCCTCGCGGGCAGTCTTGTGCATCTTCCAGTTGCCCGCGATCAATGGGGGTTCCATGCCGCGATTCCTTTGCTTTGCAGCAATAAATGTAGAGAAAACAGGGACGAATGAAATATAATCTCACTATTATAGGCAAACTTATTCGGGAGCGTCAAAAAATTGATTAGCCAGTCAGGTTATCCTGCGGACCAGTTGGATCGGTATCGGAAACGACTTCTGTCGTTCCTGGTCCTGTCTCTGATCATGCATCTGTACCTGCTGGGCAATCTGGATGCCTTGTTTGAGCGGCCTGAACCGGCTCCTGTGCCAGCCCCGATGGCCGTCAAGTTTGCGCCAGCGCAGGCGCAGCAGATTGTCGATGCCCCGGAAGTCAATTCCAAAGCTCCAGTGGACGATGCGTTCCTGGGTACCCGAGACCAGGCTGTACAACAGGAGATGATCGCAAGGCAGACAGGCAAGGCCGCAAATGCGGATGTCGAGGCGGCCCCCGAACAACCCGAAAAGCAAGCGGCAAAATCAAGTGGCCTGGAACTGGCCAAGCTGTTGCCGGATCCCTATGGCGCAGCAAGTGCAGCGGCGCAGGCCAGTCGCCAGATGAACGCGATTGATCGCCAGTTTGGCGACGTGACGCTGCTGAATACCAAGAGCCATCCGTACAGTGCCTACTTGATTGACCGGGGATATCGG
The DNA here is from genome assembly GCA_041623475.1 of bacterium. GTDB lineage: Bacteria > J088 > J088 > J088 > J088 > JBFJWU01. Next base: position 1,495 of record JBFJWU010000562.1, read on the forward strand.
GCCGTACGCCTGCTGTCGCTGAATGCCGAATTGACGTCCTGGTATCGTAGCGACCTGAGTGGTGTCAGTTTCCCGGCTGTTGTTCGTGCAGATATTGATGCCAATGGCACGATACTTACGGATGGGATTGAGCGGTCCAGTGGCAGTCGCAAGATCGATCGTTTATTGCTGAATGCGTTGCGTGGTGCTGTGAGGGGCAGCGCGCCGCCCCCTGAAGCATTTGAAAATGGTCGACTGCAGGTTGTCCTGGCGCTGGACTCGGATATCGTCCGGATCGGGATTCGTTGACTGGGCGGTGCCGAGTCGCATTGTTAAACGGTTCGAGTTGCCAGGACGATTGAAATCACAATCAAGAACGCACCGAATACCTGGCGCAGTTTTTGCGGGCTGATCCTGTGCGCCAGGGCAACTCCCAACGGTGCGCCAGCCAGAGCAGCAATACCCAGGATCAATCCGCTGGCGGGGTCA
>JBFJWU010000563.1:0-1955 GCA_041623475.1 bacterium
ACATACGTATGGTGGGCGTATATCGATGGCGGCGACATGCGATACGCCACCGACGACCCGGTCCTGATCACGATGGAAATCCTGTCCGTTGTCAATGGCCTGGTCGGTTTTCTGGGACTTTGGCTTTGGTACCGACAGCGCCAGTCACAGGCCGTCGCCTGCTTCTGCGCCACGGCGGTGGTCCACCTGTACGCGACATCCCTTTATTTTGGCAGCGAGATCCTGGCGGGATTCCCGAACGTCAACACAAACAGCCTGTTTGACGTCGGAGTCAAGTTCATCGCCGCCAATTCTCCGTGGATTGTCTTCCCCATCGTTGTCCTGGTCTGGGCCGCCAAGCGGCATCACCGCAGCCCGGTCGCACCGTAAGCCCCGGACCGGGGAATTTGCATTGCTCCAGTTGGTCGACCAACATGAACGTAGTCACTGCTTCCAGACCGGGACATCGCGATGACGACGAAAAAGGCTGTGAAGGGTTTGCTGGTCGGACTGGCGGTTGTATTTGTCGCCATCCAGTTTGTACCTGTTGAACGAACCAATCCGATCGGTGCTGGCGGTCCGGACTTGCCACCTGACCTGCAGTGGACACTGCGCCGCGCATGTTACGACTGCCATTCCAATGAATCCCGCTGGCCAGTCTGGGCCTTTGTTGCACCGATTTCCTGGCAGGTCGTTGCCGACGTGAACAAGGCCCGTGCGGTTCTGAATTTTTCCGAATGGACGGCTTATGACCCCGGCATCAGGCTGGCACTCCGGTCGCTGGTTAACCCGGTTGTAGCATCCCATCGGATGCCGTTGTGGCATTACCTGCCCCTGCATCCGGATGCCCGTATGAGCCCCGAGGAATTGCAGGCGCTCCAGAAGTGGTCCGAAAGCGCCGCCGAAGAACTGGCTGTTCCCGCAGAGTAATCGGGTCCGCATCGATTGGTCCAGCTGGCTTGACCTGCCAGGCAGGTCGGCTAGAATTGGTTGCATGGAATCCAGCCCGGTTTTACGACGAGAATTAAGCCGCCGCACGTTCATCGGCGCGACGGGTACGGCAGCGATGTTGCCTGCCCTGGCTGGCCGCTCGCGCGCCTTCGAACCACCCGATATCGATATCCTGCCGTTGTCCGACCTGGATCCATTTGCCCCGCCGGATCGTTATCTGGACATGAGGTTTCTTTATTTCCACAGTCCGTCATCTGGTCGGGCGTTTACCCGGCTGTGGAACCTGTATACAAAAGATGAAGATCCGCTCATTGGCGAGTGGGCGATGGTCTACCTGTTGCCGTGGTGGCGGTCCGAACCGTCTCGTGCCGGCCGCATCAAGATTGCATCGATTGCCGACAAGGCAACACGAAAATACCTGGCCAACCACGCCCAGGCCCCCGGCGGCCATATGTGGCGAGCCATCATGTCGTCCGCGAAAGTCGCGACACTCGGACTGCTTGATGCGGCTCATATGGTCCCGGACATCCTGGCATCGCTTGATCGCGCCGAGCAGCTGGACCGGGACTATTACTCGGGTGTCATCCAGGCCGCACGGGCAAAGCTATTGGCCAAAGCGCCGCCATTTCCGACCAGTGTCGGCGACCTGGTTCGGGCGCGGACAATTGTCGACCAGATGAAACCGAACCAGTCCGGCATCCTCGGGGCGTGGTGGCTTGTTGCCGCTGAAATCGAATTACTGAATGGGCACCGCGACCGCGCTTTAGAAATTCTCAGTGGTTTCCACACACAGGTATCGGCCCCGGACATGTTGCTGACGTACTCCCTCGACAGCAGCGTTTTCGATGCCCAGGAACTGATCAGGGCCATTCGCTCCGGCACATACAGCCGCTACTTTTTTGACCCGTTTTTCATCGTGACCCGACCCGGTTTAGATCGAAACTGGGAACCGATTCAGTACTCATGAACAAAGGGGAAGCGACCAAGTCGCTTCCCCTTTTAAGCTTGACCACCCAGAAACAGTC
>JBFJWU010000564.1:0-1927 GCA_041623475.1 bacterium
CCGGCCCAGCCCGAAATTGCGCCGACTGACTTGCTGGGCAGTGCCATGCATCTGCTGAAGGACCGTTATGAAATGGTCCTGGAAACGGCCGCAGCAGGGCAGAAGCTGCAGGAAATGGTCGGCATGCTGGAGCTGGTCCGCGACGAAAACGCCGGTGTCGACCACGTTCGTCCGAATCTGATCCGGGTGTCCGTAATTGCGGACGGCACGACCCTGGCACGGACATCCGGGGTCCTGGCGATCGAGGGCGATGTCCGGATGGAACCCCGGCAAAAGCGATACAAGGGCAAGGATATCAAAAGTGTTTTCGGTGGCGACGAAAATCCTGTCCACGAGCTTGTCGGATCGGGTTCGGTCTTTTTGTACCCCGAGTCCGGCACAACATTTTTTCCGCTGAACATTGACGGCGAATTAATCTACATCGTCGAGGACGCGTTTTATGCCCTGTCTGGCGAATGGCGCTGGGAAAACGGTCGCCTGCCGGGCAGCGGCGGTACCGACCTGCACCTGGTCCAGTTGCGTGGCAAGGGCACCCTGGCCGTTCTGATCGACGAAGGCACGCGACTGGGCGCGATCAAATTGAAATCGCAAAAGCTGACTGTGCCGACGGATACGCTGGCCGGCTGGTTCGGGAATATCGTCCCGGTCCTGTCGGACCTGGTGTTGCCAACGGGCAAGGTGCAGGATGGGGCGGTGCAGTTCCAGGGGGATGGAACCGTATTGGTTCGCGTACCGGGTTCCTGAGTGTACAGACATATCCCGAATGCCCTGACAATGGGGCGCGCACTGGCTGTCCCGGCCATCGTCTGGTTCCTCCACCAGCAGCACGGTTCGCCTCATTACGCAAATACGATCATTGCCTCGATCATCTTTTTTATCGCGGGGTTTACCGATTTTTTTGATGGTGCCCTGGCGCGGCACTGGAATGTCATCAGCCGCTTCGGCAAGCTGGTCGATCCGCTTGCCGACAAATTGATCGTCTTGTCGTCAATGATCATGGTTGCCGGACTGGGCTGGCTTGAATCGTGGGTGGTTGTCCTGATTCTCGCACGCGAGTTTTCGGTATCGACCCTGCGCGGGTTGGCTGCGGTCGAGGGGTTGGTGATGCCAGCCGGGCAGGGTGGCAAGATTAAGACCATTATCCAGATGATGGGCGTCAACATGATCATGCTCCAGGTATCGGTTTTCGATTTTCCGTTTGCCCTGGTCGGCAAATGGTTTGTTTATGTTGGTGCAGCGATCGCCTGGATTTCCGGAATCCAGTATTTCGTGGCCTATTTCCAAGGGAACACACTGGACGACCATGCAGCTTAAGGTCTACGTCGTATCCGATTCGACTGGCGAGACCGCCTGGCGCGTGGCCCGCAGCGCTGCGTTGCAGTTTGATGGTGTTGACTGTTCCATCGTCCGTGTGACGGATATTCGGTCTGTCAGCGATGCGCGCAATTTTTCCCGGCGCGATGACCTGGATGGTTGTGTTGTGCTGTATACACTGGTCGATCGAAAGGTTCGCCGGGCATTGCGCGAGGAGCTGGCTGCGGCGTCCGTCCCCGCTGTGGACCTGATAGGTCCGGTCCTGCGGGTAATGACGGGGCAACTTGATCGCCGACCGCAGCAGGTCCCTGGCCTGCAACACCGGATCGATGCTGCCTACGAGGACCGGATGGCGGCTATCGAATATACCGTCAAACACGATGATGCAATGGGTCGCCGGACACTGGTTGCTGCAGACCTGATCCTGGTTGGCCCCAGTCGGACGGGCAAGACGCCGCTCAGTATGGTCCTGGCCAATCACGGCATGCGGGTCGCCAACGTACCATTTATCGCCGGTCAGCCCTTTGCTGATGATCTGGCGGGCCTGGACGGGCCGGCGATTTTCGGGCTGGTCCTGGATCCGGACCGGCTGGCCACTGTGCGCGAAGAGCAC
>JBFJWU010000565.1:0-1917 GCA_041623475.1 bacterium
CCATCGAGCTTGAAACGACGATGGACGCTGAGTCTGTGTCGCTAGTACTGGACGCCCAGGATGAGTTTCACGCCGCAGCAGGCTATCGCTTCAGTAATGGTGTTCGCTACTACTCAAACGACGGTGCATCGTGGGTAACCGAGACAGTTGTCGGGAGTGGAAATCTGGAACCGGTTATTCAGCTCGACCCGGCTGGCACGCCGTGGATCTTTGCAACCAACGGGGTTCTTTACGATCGCGAAGGGGCAGCAACCTGGGGATCCGAATCGGTTGCATCGTCAGCAGTTCTCAAGCAGGACTATTTCATCGATCAGTCAACAGGCGTGCACCATATTCTGTGGCTTGCCCAATTTGGTGCAGACCGATTGATCCATACCTGGGGAACGCCTGGTTCCTGGTCCGAAGAAGTCGTTGATACCGACCTTACATATGATTTGAATACGTTTTCGTCACCGTATTTGTCGGCGGCGATGGGGGGTGATGGTTCAATCCATGTTGCATATGTTTCGAATTCGACTGCAGAATTGAAGCACGCGGTGCTGAGATCCGGGACGTGGGCCATCGAAACGGTCGTCGATGAACTCGAGAAGGAAATATACAACGTCAAACTTCTTGTCGACGACAGATTCAATGCGTCGCATATCGTATACCAGCTCGGCCCCGAGATCCGTTATTTGAATAATACGACCGGGACCTGGTTGTCTGAGCGACTTGACGGTATTTCAGTCGAACAATTGACGGCTGAGTTCGATTCCCGGTCACGTATTGTTACCGGATTGCAGGATTCCGGATATGCATTGCAGTGGAATCGTCATCTGTGGGGCGTGATCGAGGCGTCAGAGACAGAGCGGGTAGAACCGTTTTGACGTTGGATTGTGGTAGTATTGCTGGCTCCTGAATCTGAATTGTAACGCTTGCCTTGACCTGGGTACGTACAATTAGGCAGGGGTATGTTGCACATTGGTGCTGTAATTTTTTAGCGTTCGGGGGGTCCTGATGCGACTGTTTTCAGAGTTGCGCGACGCGTTTGGCGTTGTTGCGATCTTTTCAATTGCTCTGATGGGGTGTAACGACACCATCATTTCCGGTTCGGGTACGAATGGTGCGTCCATTACGGTGACCGGTGATGGAATCATCTCGGGCGCTGTTCAACTTGACGGGCTGGGACCTTGTGAAGGTCTTGTTGTCCGCCTTGCAGGGCCGGCTTTGACGACGGATGTGACGACAACAGCCGGCGGTACGTTTGAAGTCGGTGGATTGGTTGCCGGCGCGTACCAGATCGAAATCGCCGCAGATGGCTACGACACGTTTAACGAGACAATTATCTACGACGCTGTTGAGCCACTGGACGCCGGGCAGTTAATACTTGGCGTGGAAACGGTTCCGGTTGAAGGATCTGTGGTCCTGGACGACGGCCAAAACCCTGCCGGCAGCGCCGTAGCGCTCACCGGCACCGCCAGCACCGAAGCCCCCACCGGTGCGGTCTGCAGCAATGCCAGCGCCACCGTCAACCTCGAAAACAACACAGCACTTGTTGACGGCAATGGCAATTTCGAAGCCCGCGTCCCCCGACGCAGTACCGGCATCCGCACGCGCGTTGAACGCCCCGGATATACCATCGAAGAAACGCCGATCGCCGACGAAACCATCGCCAGCGCCAGCGAATCGGCCCCCGCCAACGCGGGCCAGATCACGCTGTACAAACTGACCGGATTTGTCAACATCATCGAAGGCCCGGTCCACAACGACCAGACCGTCACCCTGCAGATCAGCGCCTTTAACGGCGTCGCCGAAATGGCGCTTGGCGAAGTCACCGACACCAACAGCGACAGCTGCGGCTACGGCGACTGGCAGGACTACGACGCTGAGGTCAGCTACACCTTTGGCGACAACAGCCAGGGCGACAAAACCGTCTGC
>JBFJWU010000566.1:0-1908 GCA_041623475.1 bacterium
CCGGCGGCGCATTACACCTGGCCGGCGACCGCACCGTTCATCTGGTCGTCCAGAGCGACATGCCACCCGGGACCGAGCGCTGGATCAGTTCCGGACTGTTTGACCCGGGGCCGTTTGCAGTAGACCCGGCTGCGCCCGAGATTTTTGCCGGCCTGTTTCCGGGTCGGCCGTGGCGGACGCCGGGACAGTTTGACGATGTTAACCTGGCCGAGCGCTGGTCTGGCCTGCGCGTCCTGGCCGGTGACAACCACACCGCGCTGCAGGCGGCGGCAACGGTCTGTCGCCGCGAAGAACTGACCGTCGAAGTCAATCCCGAATCGCTCAACGGCCCGGCGGAACTGGTCGGCCGCCAGCTTGCCCGGGCGGTCGCTGACAGTGACGCGGATGTGCTGCTGTTTGGTGGCGAACCGACCGTAACGCTGCCGGCCCAGCCCGGGCGCGGCGGCCGCATGGGTCGACTGGCCCTGGCCTACGGAACGGCCGACTGGGCCAGCCCGCCGCCGCCGATGCTGGCAGCCGCAACCGATGGTGTCGACGGCAGCAGCAGTGGTGCGGGCGCGTTCTGGCTGCCCGGGCCATTTGATCGGGCCGCGGCACAGGCGGCACTGGACGAATTCGACAGCGACACTTTTTTCCGCCGGACCGGGCGACTGTTTCAGGTGCCGCCGACCGGTATCAATGTCCGGGACCTGGTGATTGTTTTGCGTAACCCGGCCGCGATCCAGGGCTGACCAGGACGGGTGACCCCGGTCAGGTGGCGACCTGTCGGGCGCGGTCCGCAGGTGGTTTGTCGCAATGATCGGGATGCAGGATTGCTGCCAGGATTTCGGCACCCTGGGCGACCCGGGGGCCGGGGCGACTGAAGTAACTGTTGGCATCAACCGCCCAGACCTGGGCGTGGTGTGCGCGCGCAAGCTCGCCAAGGGGACCGGCCAATGCGTCGACCAGTTCGCGTTCCGTCCGGTCCAGATTGTAGCCACAGGGCATTGCAACGATCACCTGCGGTTCGGTTGCCGCCAACTGGTCCCAGGTAACACGAATGGATGGCTTTGACGCCATGCCGATGACGTCCGTGCCACCGGCAATTTCGATTAGTTGCGGCACCCAGTGACCACCGATCCAGGGTGGATCGAACCACTCCAGCGCCAGGACCCGGGGTCGGGGCGCATCGGGTACGGTGGAACGCACCATATCGAGGCGCTGGTTGAAGTCACGCACAACCTGCCCGGCAGCCTCGGGGCGCGCCAGTGCGTCGCCGGTTGTGCGGATGTCGTGGCAAATCCCGTCCAGGTCCCCGGCCTGCAGCGACACCAGGCCGTCGGGCCCGACCAGGTCAAACACCGCTCGCTGGACCTGGCTGTAACTGACGGCACACACATCGCACAGTTCCTGCGTCACAACGTGTGTCGGCCTGGCATCTGACAATCGATCAAGGTCGAGGTTATAGATACTGTCGCCGCGTTCTGCGGCAGCCGCCAGTTCCTGGTCGATCTGCCGGGGTGACAGGTCGCGCCCGTCCAGCACACTGGTGGTCAGTCGCGCCCGGTTGGTGATCGCTGGCGGGTAATCGCATTCGTGGGTAATGGCAACGATCCGGTCGGCCAGCCCCAATTCGGCAACGATTTCGGTCGCGCTGGGCAACAGGCAGGCGATGCGTTGGTCGTTCATTGGCTGGCGGTCCCAAACGATCGGGTTTCGCTGTCAGTTGCGGCACGCCCATCGCTGGCGGTGACCTTCCAGTAGTAGGTCGCGTTGGGCAGCAAACCGGATTCAATATGGGTCACGTGTGTCCCTCCCGACGGAGTGGTCTGGCAGGCGGGACCGGCCCCACCTGCCGCGATCAGGATCGCACATGCCAGCCAGCGCGGGCGTCGGCCCAGCAAACCGGCGATCAACAGAAACGGAGCC
>JBFJWU010000567.1:0-1894 GCA_041623475.1 bacterium
CGGCGCGGGCGCTGGCCGGGGGCGGGGCCAACGTTATCTTCGCCTGCCGCAACACGGCCAAGGGCGATGACGCGGTTGCGCAAACAAAGGCCACATACCCGGACAGCCAGGCAACGGTCAAGGCGCTGGACCTGGCATCGTTCGCCAGTATCCGCACCTTTGTCGAGAACCTGGACTGGGACCACGTAGATATCCTGGTCTGCAATGCCGGACTGGTTTCGCCGGTGTATCGAGAAACCGAGGACGGAATCGAGCAGACGGTCGGTGTCTGCCATTTCGGGCATTTCCTGCTGTTCAGCCTGCTGGCCGACCGGCTGAAGGCCTCAGCGGATGGGCGTCTGGTGGTTGTATCCAGCCACAGCCATAAATGGCCCCGCAAGTTGAACTTTGACAAGTTTCCGTTATCGCGCAACAACTATCGCCAACTGGTTGCCTACGGGCAGGCCAAGTTAGCCAACGTGCTGTTTGCCAACGAAGTCCAGAGGCGTTATGGCCCGGAAGGGATCTCGGCTTGCGCGCTGCATCCCGGAACGCTGGTGACAACCTCGATCGGCAAGAGTTCGACGGCGGCCGACCTGCTGATGAAGCTGGTCAGCCCGTTTACAAAAAACATTGACCAGGGTGCGGCGACATCCGTGTTCTGTGCCCTGCACCCGGACACCGGGTTTGTCCAGGGTAAGTACTTTGACAACTGCAGGCCTGCCAAACCATCGCCGGAGACCGCCAACCGCGACAAGGCCGCCTGCCTGTGGGAGCTAAGTGTCGCCACGTGCGGCATCCAGTCCTGAATCCAACTAACGTGCGAAATCGGCCCAGGCGTCTCTGGTGCGGCGGAGAGGGCTGTGCACTATGCTGGTGCCAGTCCACAATTCGGTGGATGCCAAACAAGGGGGCATTATGACAGTCATGGTTCATCTGGAAGTCACTGCAAAAGACGGTACTGGCGGTGACCTGGTTGAGACGTTTCGACAGATCCTGCCGGATACCCGGGCGTACGACGGCTTTGTTGATATTGTTGTTCACCAGAATCAGGACAATCCGGACAATCTGGTGGTCATTGAAAAATGGGAAACCAAGGCACACTACGAAAAATACCTGGGTTGGCGCCAGGAAACCGGCGTACTTGACCAGCTGGTTGCCGCGTGTTCCGGCCCGCCAGCGATACGGTATTTCGATATTACCGACGCCTGACAGGTTGAGAATTTCGCGCAGTGCGCCGATTTGGCAGCGGGACAGCACATTGCCGCTGCTTTCCAACAGTCAGGATTCCAAACAACAGGGCGCAGGCTAGCTGGCACGACACCTGACCCTGCCTGACCAGAAGATTGGCAAAAAAAGTCCGGGGTGACGCGAACGTCACCCCGGCAATATCGATTGGTATCCCAGACAACAATTCAGTCGTCGTCAAGTTCGCCCGATTTCTTGAAATTGACCTCGAGTGTTTCCGTGACTTCATCCGCACAGTCCTCACTTGCATCGCTTTCCGATTCGTCATCGAGCACCAGAACGCCGTCAATAACCGGGCTTGGGGCCTCGTCATCGGCAAGTTCTGCCAGGCATGTGTCAATCCTGCTGGCGACGCCGGCGAACCAGTCATTGGCCGCGATGCGGACGACGATGTCGGTTCCACCTGCATCGCCGATCCTGGCACCATCAGCTGTATCAGCGGCGGCGAATGTAATTTCCTCGCCCATCCGCAGGGTGATCTGGATCGGCGTGTCTGTGTCGGTTGTGTAGGTGCCATAGGCCAGGACACTGCGGGCAAACATCGGGTGGCTGTTGTCCAGGCCGTCTTCGACATCATCAACTTCCAGATCAATCTGTTCATATGTGCCAGGCGGGATCGTCAGGTCTTCAAGCGGCGGCGTGCTTTTGCCGGTGACCAGGTCCAGCA
>JBFJWU010000568.1:0-1891 GCA_041623475.1 bacterium
ACTTTGATCGCGCCCGGGGCCTGTCTGATCGCTACCCGTTTGGTGACCTGTTCTGTGAATCCCGCTATTCAAACCAGGACCTGATCGACTTTCTCGACGCCCATACGGTTGATCGTGGCTGGCTGAATGCGCTCTTTGAACGGCTTGGACGGTACCACGACGGGCTTTGGACGCCGGAAACACTGGACCTGGTCGGCGAGGTGGTTCCGGACACATTGTTCGGCGTCTACCGCCAGTTGCTCGCGGCGTTGTATCAGCGGCTGGGCGACGGCAACGCCCTTTGGATCGGCAGCAAGGAAATCCTGCTGGAAGAACTGATCCCCTGGTTTCTGCACAACGACATCCCGGTTGTCCAGATTATCCGTGACCCACGGGACGTGATCAGTTCCGTCGCATTTGCCAACCGTGATAACCAGACCGGAGCCAGTCGGCCGATTCTCTATTCCTGTCGGCTGTGGCGAAAAAGCGTCGCCCTGGCAATCTCCTGCACGGACCAGCCGCTGTTCCACTGGCTGCGTTACGAAGACCTGGTCACGGATCCAGGCGCGGCGCTGGCACCCGTGTTCGACATGCTGGACATTGCCGCCGTTGGCCTGGACCGGCTGTCATCGGCACCATTGACCGACCAGTATGGTCAAACCTGGCAGGGAAACTCGTCGTTTGCCGACCTGGGCTCAATTTCCGGGTCCCCGGTCGGACGCTTTCGCGATCATCTGCCGGAGCAGGTAAGGGAGTATATCGAAGCCGTCTGCCTGCCCGAGATGCTTTGGGCGGGCTATCAACCGGTCAATCGCGTCGGCTTTGATCGCCGCGTTCTCGACAACTTTGAGTTCAGGTTTGACGACCCCCACGCCGCGTTCCCGGACGACTTCGACTGCAAGGCAGACGAGCTTGACCGGGAGCAACGTCGATTCGAGATGTTGACCGGTTCACCGCCGGAACCGGAAATTCTTAAGCATTGGTTCTTCAGTACAACCGTGTACGACCAATTGCGCAGGAATTGTGGGGCCGGTGGTGCGGATGCTGCTTAACCGTAAAAACTGTGGACGGCGTCGATGACCTGCGATACCTGGGATTCGGAAATGTCCGTAAAAACAGCCAGGCGCAACAGCTTGTCGGACTCGGCAGTGGTGTGGACATCAGGGGTCACCATCCGTCCGACCCCGATTGCCCCGGGCGCTGTATGCAGCGGCACAAAATGCGGCGCGCAGCCGATTCCCTGACCAGTCAGGTATGCTTGCAGGCGGTTCCGTTCGTCCAGGTCCTGCGTCTTGAGATAGAACAGGTGGCCGTTGTGGTCACACCCATCCGGCACCTGGGGCAACCGCACCCGGTTTGCAGCCGCCAGCGACGCCAATCCGTCTGCGTAATTGCTCCAGGTCTGACGGCGGCGAGTCGTGATTTCCGGCAGACGTTCCAGCTGCGATAACAGGATCGCCGCTGAAATCTCGGGCAGGACGTGCGAGCCGCCCAGCCGTTGCCAGCGATACTTGTCGACCTCTCCGCGCAGGAAGGCTCGGCGATCCGTACCCTTGTCGCAAATGACTGTCGCGGCGTCGGCCAGGCCCGGGTCATTCAACAGCAATGCGCCACCCTCGCCACACTGGATGTTTTTCGTTGCGTGAAAACTCAGGCAGGCAACGTCTCCCAGACACCCTTGGCGGTTGCCTTGCCAGACCGTCCCCAGCGACTGCGCCGAGTCCTCGACGACAAATAAATCGTGCTGTCGGGCGATTGCAAGAATCCTGTCCATGTCTGCCGTCACACCAGCGTAGTGGACAACGACCACTGCCCGGGTTCGGTCGTTGATTGCATCCTCCAGCAGGTCGGCGTCCATGTTCATGTTCCCGGGATCAATGTCGACAAAGGCGAGCTGGGCACCGCGCAGCGC
>JBFJWU010000569.1:0-1868 GCA_041623475.1 bacterium
AGGCGTACGCGACACCGAGCAATATCACGAGACTGTTTCCAGGTTCGGGAGCCAAGCTGAGCGCGACATTGTCATCAAGCGTCTTGTTGTCGTTCCACAAATTGAAGTCGGAAACATTGGTAACGCCATCGGCGTTAAAATCGCCAACGGCCATTTTGCTGGTCAGCAGGGTTTCGAATGGCAGCGTTGGCTGGGTCAACGCGAAAAACGAGCCGTTGTTCATCTGGTACAGCTGTTTGCCGCCAGTCGAGCCAATCAGCAAGTCATTGTCCCCGTCGCGGTCAAAATCAAATGCCACCGCTGTCCGACATTCAAATGTACCGGCGGGCAGCAGGAACGACACGTCTTCAAAGGTGGACCCGGCAACGCGGAACAAACGATTGGCCTCGTTGTGATGGCAACTGAAGATGAACCGATCGCTGTGTTCGTCCGTGACATACTCGGCAAATGGAACCAGCGCGTATCCGGCGTGATTACTGGCAGTCACCCCGGCATCAAAAAACTGGGCAGGGGTCGTCATGCTGTAGGCAAAGCTGACATCCGGTGTCACCGTGGCCTGTCCGGGATAATCGATCAGGAACTTGGCAGCGCCTGGATGGACAGGCGGCATAAAGACACGGGCAACACTGTGGCTGAGGACCTGCGTCGTAACTGCAACATGCAGTGCGCCATTCTTGCCGATAACCCGGCCCGATTCGCTGCCGTCAATGTTCAGGTCTTCGCCATAAATCCAGTGCCAGCCGGACGAATAGGAACCCTGGAACGGTGGGTCAATGGCGTGAATTGTCGGAAACAGCTGATTGGCGGTAGCCTCCAGCCCGTACCCGCTGCGATTACCGGCGAAATCCTGGCCGCGAACATTGACCCAGATGACATTTCCGTGGCCGAATCCGGTCAATGTAGCTGTATTTGCCGGCGCCGCAATGGTCACCGGGCTGGCCCCTTGGGCTGCCAGCACGCCATTGTACGGCTGCCCGGGCGCATCAGTGTCATAATCCACCAGATAGCTGCCAAGGTCGGCGTCCCCAACGGTATCCCAATCAACAACGACACTCGTCGCCGACGCCCGGAATGCCTTGATGTTTGCCGGTGTCGACGGCGCAATCGTATCAACCTCGACCGAGGCTGATGCGCCGTACGATACGTTGCTCGCAAAATCGGTCAATCGGACGCAGACGATATAGTGCCCGTCCGAGACGAACCCGGAATCATTGGACTTGGGAACGGTTGGCGAATACGCAGACGCCGACGAACAGTCGGCAACGGCAGGCTCAACATCGTATTCATTCAATGCACTTCCGGTCTCGACCAGGCCACCGACCACATCATTGCTTGTCCCCGATTCAGTCGCATTCAAGTACCCGTCTGCTGCATCATTAACCAGGTTGATCGACGTAAACACCGGCGGGATTGTGTCGATCACGATATCGTCAAAGCGAACGACCGAAGCGTTGCCGGCAATGTCAAAGGTCTGCGCCGTTACCCAGTTGGCACCTTCACCGGCTAGCGCCGTAACGGCAAACCCGGCGCTGAATGCGACACCGATCTGCGGCGTGACATCGCCGCTAATCGTCATTGTGACTGGCGTGTCCCCGGACGTGTTCAGGAACACATTCAGGATCGTCGAATTGGTCTGGGCCTGGCCGCTGTTCAAGAGGACCGAGTTCAGGACCGGTGGGGTTGTATCCAGTGTAATGACCACGCTATACGGTGACGAGATATTGCCAACACCATCCTGGTATTCGACGGTTACAGCCTTCGGACCGTCAGCCGGTATCAAGGTCAACGCCTGGCTGGGCAGGTACGATACCCACGATCCAGCAAACCCGTCCGAAATCTGCCCCGTATAGCGCGCGAGTAATGGACCG
>JBFJWU010000570.1:0-1857 GCA_041623475.1 bacterium
CATCTCGCGGACCGCCTCGGCCATACCGACAAAAACCGCCCGACTGACAATACTGTGCCCGATATTGACTTCCTCAAGTTCTGGGATGCCGGCAACCGCCGCAATATTGGTCAGATTCAGCCCGTGCCCGGCGTGCACCCTTAATCCCAGTCGGGCCGCCGCCCGGCAACCCTCGCTGAGCTGCTTCAAGCGTTCCGCAATTTCGCCGCCATCCCTGGCGTTTGCATACGCCCCCGTATGAAACTCGACGGCGTCTACACCAAGACGTTTTGATTCCTTGATCTGGCCCAGGTCGGGTTCAATAAACAACGCCGTCTCGATTCCGGCGTCCTTAAGATAGCGAACAGTGAACGCGATATCCTCTTTTCGGCCAACAACGTCCAGACCACCTTCTGTTGTTATTTCTTCGCGACGCTCCGGTACCAAAGTCACCTGTTCCGGCTGGATCTCAAGAGCGACACTGACCATTTCCTGCGTCGCCGCCATTTCAAGGTTCAGCGGAATATGAATCGCGGCCCTGAGTACTGAAACATCCCGATCCTGGATATGACGCCGGTCCTCGCGCAGGTGCACCGTAATCTGGTCAGCCCCTGCCTGCTCAGCAATAACGGCTGCGTGAACCGGATCAGGTTCGTTAATCTTACGCGCTTCGCGTAGCGTCGCAACGTGGTCCACATTGATCCCCAGCCTCATACGCCTTACCCTTCAGTCGGACCGATTTGTGCAATCACGGCGTTGCCAAGGTCGTCAGCAAATTTTTCGATCTGCTCATCGTTCTCGCCCTCTACCAGGATCCGGACCAGTGATTCTGTTCCACTGTAGCGGAACAGAACCCGGCCGCGGTCGCCAAGGCGACCCTTGATCTCGGCCAGCAACGATTCGACCTTTGGCATCTGCTCAATCGGTCGACGTTCGGTTACTGGCAGGTTGCGCACGGCTTGCGGAATTCGAATCATCTGGCCTGCAAGCTCTGATATCTTCTTGCCTGATTCAAGCATGACCCGCAACACCTGCAGGGCGGCCTGGGTCCCGTCACCCGTCGTGCTGTAGTCCATAAAGATCAGGTGGCCGCTTGACTCACCACCAAAATTACTGCCAACCTCGCGCATCCGTCTCGACACGTATCTGTCGCCGACCTTGGTCCGTTCAACTTGTCCGCCAGCGCCCTGGATCGTCAGGTCCAGGCCAAGATTGCTGTTCACCGTGGCCACGACAGTGTTGGAACTAAGCTGCTGCCGCTCGATCATATGCATCCCGACAAACGCCATTACAGCATCTCCGTCGACGACGGCACCGGTTTCGTCGACCAGGATCATCCTGTCACCATCGCCGTCCAGGGCAATTCCCAGGTCAGCACCCAATTCACGAACCCGATTCTGGATTGTTTCTGTCGCTGTCGAGCCGACCCCCTGATTAATATTCATTCCATTCGGCGAAACGCCGACAGGATAAACTTCGGCACCCAATTCCTGCAGGACTTCCGGCGCAACTTTATAGGTCGCCCCATTCGCGCAATCGACAACGATTCTCAGTCCATCCAGCGCCAACGCCCTGGGAAATGAACTTTTCAGGAAAACTACATAGCGACCAACGGCATCATCGATGCGATATGCCTTTCCAATACGTTCTGCAATCGCCAGGTCCTCTGCCATTCGTGATGGGTCAAGGATATCCTGTTCAATCGTTTTCTCGACTTCGTCGCTCAGTTTGTAGCCGAATCGATCAAAGACCTTGATTCCGTTGTATTCGTAGCTGTTATGGCTGGCGCTGATGACGACTCCTGCATCTGCCCGCATGCCGGACGTAATAAAAGCAATCCCCGGTGTCGGCAATGGTCCAACCAGATAAACATCGATC
>JBFJWU010000571.1:0-1851 GCA_041623475.1 bacterium
CGTCGAAGAAGAGCGGCGTCTGTGTTACGTGGGAATGTCACGTGCCCGTAAACGGTTGAGCCTCAGCAGGGCCCGGACCCGGCGGACGTACGGATCACAATTGAGCCAGATGCCCAGCCGGTTTCTTGACGAGATCCCCGGGCATCTGTTGCAGCAGGAAACGGTCCACTCCTCCGGTAATGATTTTCCCTGGTCGCCACCACGCCGGCGGTCAGCGACACGTTCGGTCGCGGCACCAAAATCCGAGCCCAAACCTGCTGCGGCGACGGCTGGAATTCCGGCGATGTACCAGGTTGGTAAACGGCTCTATCATCCGAAATTCGGGATTGGGACGGTCCAGGAAGTAGGCGAGGGAAATCACGGCCTGAAGCTGAAGATTCGTTTTGCGGATGGTACAAAGACGATCCTGCCAAAGTTCGTTGAACTAAAACCGGCCTGAATTAGGCTCGTTCTTGTCGAGCCTGCCCAGGGTGACACCGAACTCGAACGTGTGCGACAGTTTGAGGCGGCGGTGGCCGCCAAACACATAGCCAGCGCGGTATTTTCCAGTCCGGAACTGAATCAGGGACCGAAACAACGGCGCCATGAAATCAGTTTCGCTGTCAGGCGTATCCGCTGCGCGTCCCCAGACGAACCGGGCACCCTGATCCAGGCGGGCACCGATGTACATGATGGTGGGCGGCCGTCTGGCACCGTCCGTTCGGAACAGTTCCAGGCTCCATTCGATAAACGCGACCGGTGCAAGGAAATGAAACTGGTCATTGACGATGTACCCCAGCGACGCACCAATCTGAAATGCAGACCGCTCGGCGCTGCCCGGGAGGACCTGGGCCATCGCGCCAACCTGGGTGGCGATCAGGCCCAGGTTCGGTTGGTTCAGGAATGCCCCGGCAACCCTTACCCGCTCCGATACCGTTGCCCATCCGGAAATCGTGCCCGAGACTAACGCTTTGGGGACGTCCCCGTCAAAATAGGTATCCCAGTGTGGTTCCGGGTCGCGCTTGGGCACGATATCGAGAATGTGGGCGCCGACAGACAGATGCGCGTAATCCCAGTCGGGCATGTAATGGGCTCCGGCAGCCGGCAATTGCGCATAGGTTCCCAGGTTCTGGTAGATTTCCTGCCATTCGGAAGGACTCGATTGCGGCGCCGAGACGACGGTGGACGGGCATATCAAGAAGACAGCCGCCAACCACCACCACCGCCCTGATCGTGTATTGATCAAGACAGTTACGCAGGCCTAAAGGCCCTGCAACAAGTCCAGATGGGTCCGAACCAGCTTGTCCCCGGCCGACTGCAACGATTCCTGGCCCGACGTCAACAGCAATATGTCTGCTTCATCGGCACCGGGCGGGCGCCACAGTTCCAGTTCCGTCGCCAGACGGCCCTTCTGGCGTTCGTTGTCCGCAACCCGTTGTTCTAGAAGGTCGCGGTCCGGGTCGATGGCGATCCAGCAGACGCGAATGCCGCGCTCACGGCAGATGTTGACCAGGCGGGAGCGGCTGTCTGGTTCCAGGAACTGGGCATCTGCCAGCCCCAGGCCAATCTGCTCGGCATCCCGTGCCGCGAAGTGGATCAACGTGTTGTAGGTCCGATCAGTCATGTCCTGCGAATAGATATCTGATCCGGGTTCGGATCCGGCAAGTCCACGGCGAATCTGTTCACTGGAATGCGGGGTAACCCCGAACTGCTTGCCCATTTCCTGGATCAGTGCCGATTTGCCGGATCCGGTCGGGCCGCAGACGGCGACAAGGATCGGTTCCAGACCAAACAAGACATACCTGGCGGCCAGTTGAAAGTACCGGGACGCGGCGTCGGCGGCTTCTGACCGGGCGCCATCGTCGACATCGC
>JBFJWU010000572.1:0-1848 GCA_041623475.1 bacterium
CGACCCTGGATGGACAACCGGGGATCGGGGACTTTGACCTGGATGGCGCCCTGGACATCATCATCCTGCAGTCCGGGGCGTTCCCAAGCCTTTGGCTGGGCAATGGCGATGGCACATTTGTAGACGATGCCGGCAGCTGGATGCCGAATCACGCAACCAGTTATACGGCCGCCGGTGTCGGGGATTTTGACGGCGACGGGGACCAGGACGCGCTTGTTTCGGTCCAGGGCGGGCAGACGTTGCTGTTCCGGAATGATGGCGCGACGTTTGTCACAACCACGACTGGACTGCCGATCGAATTTGATTCGACCAGGGGCATTGCCGTCGGGGACCTGAATGGTGACGGCAACCTGGATGCGCTGCTGGCCAACTTTAACTCACCGCATCAGGCCTGGATCGGCAATGGGGCGGGTGGGTTTACGGCAAACCAGATCACGGCCGCCAGCGAACCGGTCGGCCAGGTCAACCTGTTTGACATTGACCGGGACACGGATCTGGATGTGTTTGTAACCCCGGGACAAAACGTGGCCACCAATAAACCAAAGGTCTATCGCAACGAATTGATCGACTGGTTCAACGTCACGCCAACGCAAAGTGGCGACGTACCGGCCGGGCGGGGTCGCAGTATGGCTGCAGGGTTCGGGCTGGAACCCGGGACCAATCGACCGATGACGTTCTATTTCGGTGGCGAGGAGGTCGGCCCTGCGGTGACGAATACGGTTTTCGGTCTTTCACTGACAAATCACGTCTGGGCGCAGTATTGTGTTTCCGGCGGTTGCATCGCGGATGTCGATCGGCCCGGGCCTCGCGCGGATGTTGCGGGTGCATTTGATCCGGTGAGGAACGAACTGGTTGTGATCGGTGACCACAATGCGTCGCCCGACGATGCCATCTACCATTACCATTTGACGAACGATACGTGGTCAAAATTCGTGCCGGGTACCCGGCCGCCCGGGCTGGGCAACGCGACATTGACGTGGATTCCGGAAATCGACAAGATGCTGTTTTTCGGCGGCAGTACAAACGCAACAGACGCTGGTGCGCTGTTCACGTGGTGGCATTATGATCCCGTTGCCCACACGTGGACCGACCAGACGACGGCGTGTACACCGGGGGTGAACTGTCCGGATCGGCGCTGGAAGCATTCAGCCGCTGCTGCCGACGGACGAGTCTACATCTACGGCGGTACTGACCAGTCGAGTACCAAGTTGAACGATGTCTGGGCATACGAAGTGACCGATAACACATGGACCCAGGTCAGTGCCGCGTGTTCGCCGGGACCAACGTGCCCCAGTGAGCGCGAGCGGGTGTCCCTTGGTTTCAGCGATTCACGCCAGTGGCTGGTCCTGTATGGCGACCATATTGCATTTCCGCCGAATGATACCTGGGCGTTTGATGTCGTCAAGGGGCAGTGGATTCACCTGTGCCAGGCTGGCTGCAATGTGCCGGAACGACTGGGTGCCAGTTTCAGTGTCTTTGACCCGCTGGAACAGGGGCTTGTCGTCTTTGGCGGGGACACCAACCTGACGCCCAATTACGTCAACGACGTCTGGAAGTTCTGGCTGAAGTAATCGGTCGGATTATTGGGGGATGACGTGCTCCCGCAATTCCAGGTAGATTTCTTCCAGGACCGCGTTGTTTTTGGGGCCGACTGAGTTCGATTCTTCGTAATGGTCGGTGGGTTCGTCATCGAACAACGGGTGGTACTCCGTAAAATCGGATTCGTTCACCAGATATCCCAGTTCGTCGTTACCCAGCCCAAAAAACATATAGTGGACGTTGATGTCCTGGTTGCTGCGGCTCAGCAGCATGTCTTTGAACGTAAAACGCGGGGTCAGGTTTTCGGGC
>JBFJWU010000573.1:0-1846 GCA_041623475.1 bacterium
AGAGCGCTACCTTGACACGGTAGAGGTCGGCGGTTCAATCCCGCCCGTGCCTACCATTTTTTGCAGCGTGGCCAGTGATTGCCGGACATTTGTCGGTTCCGGGCGCTGGCCGCCCGGGAACGGCCAGGTCAATGAGTACCATCGACATTCAGGTTCAGGACGGCTCGACGATATCCGTGTCAGCAGGCGCAACGCCTGCTGACGTGGTGGCTCAGTTATCTATTGATCCGCCCCCCGTTGTTGCCGAGATCGACGGCGAACTGTGGGACCTGTCCCGGCCGCTGCCCGGCAGCTGTTCGATCATATTTCATGGACCGGACAGCGAACACGGATTGTATACGATTCGACACAGCGCAGCCCATATCATGGCCGAGGCGATCTGCAGACTGTGGCCGGATGCCCAACTGGCCTATGGGCCACCGCTGGAAACCGGGTTCTACTACGACATCGCGCTGGACGAGCCAATCAGCAGTGACGATTTCCCGCGGATCCAGAAGGAAATGGCCAAAATCGTCAATGAGCGGCGCCCATTCCTGCGTTACGAACTGGATGTGGATTCGGGAATGGCCAAGCTGCAGGACGAGGGCAACAAATACAAACTGGATAATGCCGAGCGCGCGTTGCAGACGGGTTCAGAAGCGCTCAGCTGGTATGTCACGGGCGAGAAAGATGAGAACTGGGAAGACCTGTGTCGCGGCCCCCACGTGACCGACACGGGTCAGATTGGCGGATTCAAAGTCATGTCCGTGGCGCAGTCCCACTGGCACGGCGATATTGAGTCGGACAAATTCCAGCGGGTCTATGGCACGGCATTTGCGACCAAGCAGGAACTCAAAGAACATCTGCAACGGCTGGAAGCGGCCAAAGCCAGGGATCATCGTGTTGTTGGCCAGAAACTCGGATTGTTCACGATTGATGACCAGGTTGGACCCGGGCTGATCCTGTGGAAACCCAAAGGGGCGATGCTGCGCAATACGCTGCAGGAGTTCCTGCAGGACGAACTGCTGCGCCGGGGCTATGACATGGTCTATACGCCCCATATCGGCAAGATCGACCTGTACGAGACTTCCGGCCATTATCCGTTCTACGCTGAAAGCCAGTTCCCGCCGATAACAATGCGTGGATCTGACGAGCAGTACCTGCTGAAGCCGATGAACTGCCCGCACCATATCAAGATCTTTGACTCTGAACTGCGCAGTTACAAAGACCTGCCGATTCGCCTGGCAGAATTCGGCACCGTCTACCGCTTCGAACAGTCCGGTGAATTATCGGGAATGACCCGGGTACGTGGATTTACCCAGGACGACGCACATATTTTCTGCACGGTCGATCAGGTCAAGGACGAATTCCGGGCCACCGTCGAGTTGGTTCAGTACGTTTTTAATACGTTCGGGTTTGACGATGTGCTGATTCGACTGTCGCTCCGTGGCGACGACACGGACAAGTATGCCGGCGACCCCCAACTTTGGGACCGGGCGGAACAGGAACTGCGGGATGTCCTGCAGGATATGGGTGTCGAGTTTACCGAATCGCGTGGCGAAGCTGCTTTTTACGGGCCCAAAGTTGATTTCGTCGTCAAGGATGTGATCGGGCGCCGCTGGCAGCTGGGAACAGTGCAACTGGATTACAACCTGCCGGATCGTTTCGACATCAAATACGTGGGCAGCGATGACAACCGACACCAGCCGGTCATGATTCACCGGGCACCATTCGGCAGTATGGAACGGTTTGTCGCCATCCTGATTGAGCATTTCAACGGAGCATTTCCGTTCTGGTTGTCGCCCGAGCAGGTGCGGGTTCTGCCTGTCAGCGAAAAGCACGCCGAGTATGCAGGGCAGGTGGCCCG
>JBFJWU010000574.1:0-1844 GCA_041623475.1 bacterium
CCGGGGCTACCAGACAGTCCACGGTTTCGACCGGTCCCGTTACCTGTTGTCCCGTGGTCGCCGCCAGGCAAAGGCAGCCGGTACCAAAGTCGAATTTCGCGAAGGCGATGCCCGCAAACTGCCGTTTCCGACCGACAAGTTTGATCGGGCCTATATGGCCGGCAATAGCTTCGGGTATTTCGAGGCCGCCGAAGATGATGAGCGGGTCCTTAGCGAACTGAGACGGGTTCTGCGCCCGGATGGCATTCTGCTGCTGGATATCACGGATGGGGCGTACCTGCGCGATACCTTTGAACCGCGCAGTTGGGAATGGATCGATCGAAACTGTTTTGTCTGCCGGGAACGACAGCTGGATTCCAGTGGTACCCGGCTGATCAGCCGCGAGGTCATTGTCGAGGCGCAAAAGGGAGTCATCGCCGACCAGTTCTATGCCGAGCGGCTGTATGATGCCGAGACTATTGTCGCGTTACTGAACCGCTTTGGATTCCAGGATGTGGACCTGCATGCGCCGCTGACCCCCGATTCCGAGCGAAATATGGACCTGGGCATGATGGCCCGCCGGCTGGTTGTCACGGCGCGGATCGAGAAAAAATGGGCAGATAAATCAGCCCCGGTCAAACGCAAGCGGGTGCTGGTGTTGCTGGGTGACCCGAAACTGACCGACACGGTCAAGCCCGGCGCTGTGTTTGACGAGGATGACGTTGAAACCGTTAACCGGCTGAAGAATGCCCTGGCCGGTCTGGCGAATTATGAATTCGAGTTCCACGACGACCACGCTGGATTGCAGGGGTTTCTTGCGGCAAACTCAGCCAGGTTTGATCTTGCATTGAACCTGTGCGACGAAGGATTTGCGAATCGCGCGCGGCTGGAGCTACATGTGCCTGCGCTGCTGGATATCCTGGGCCTGCCGTACAGTGGTGGGACACCGCAGTGCCTGGCGTACTGTTACGACAAGACGCTGGTGCGGGGGATTGCGCAGGAGCTGGATATCCCGGTGCCGGCTGCGTTTACGATTCGCCAGACCCACACAAACTTCTTTGAATTGCCGGTGGCCTTTCCGGTAATAGCCAAGCCCAATTTTGGTGATTCCAGCGTTGGTATCACCAAGGACAACGTTTGTGCGACACCGACCGAACTGGAAGCAGCGATTTCACGGTTGCGTTCACAGTTTGGTCCGGAAACACCAATCCTGGTGGAAGAGTTCCTGACCGGCAAGGATATAACCATTGGCCTGATCGGCAATCCCGACCAGGACCTGATGATCCTGCCGATTGTCGAAGAGGACTATTCCGAACTGCCAGACGACTTGCCGCGGATCTGCGGATACGAGGCGAAATGGGACCCGGATTCGCCCTATGCGCGGCTGAAGTCCATTCCGGCTGGTCTTGACCGCGAAGTGGAACTGTTTGTCGAGGAGTCTTCGACCATCCTGTTCCGGCGGCTGGAGTGCCGGGATTACGCTCGGTTCGATTGGCGCTTGGACCAAAACGGGACCCCGCGGCTGCTGGAAGCCAATCCCAATCCCGGGTGGTGCTGGGATGGACATTTGGCGAAAATGGCCGACCTGGACGGGCTCGACTATAGAACCATGCTGGCAAAAATCCTGGACGCAGCCGCCGCGCGAATCCAGCGATAGGAAATTGACGGACACGGGCTGGCGGGTCTGGCGCATATGACCGAAGGCACGACTCTGGGCCAGCTCTAATTTTGATTGGCGGGCTCACATTGTCAAAGAATTCAACAAGCGCACTGAGGCTAGTGGCAAAGGTGACGATGTAGTAGATGCGAGGTTTTTGTGGATTAGGTTTAAAACTCCGAAGTAAGTTGTTGGATGACATTGCGTA
>JBFJWU010000575.1:0-1844 GCA_041623475.1 bacterium
GCAAAACCCAGTTCATAGTCGTCTCCGCCCCAGTAACCGGGCATCGGTTCTGCGGTGTCCTGCCAGTATTGTTGCAGCGCCTGCGACCTGGGTACAGCACGGGGGTCCAGGCGGACACCAAACGGCGCAGGATGGACCATATTGGCCAGGTCCAGTGCCCAGCCATCGGAAATGTCGATCGTTCCTGTGACCCAGGGCTGTTGCCGCAGCAGCTGTCCCAGCGCCAGTCGCGGTTCCGGGCGCCAGTAGCGGACGGAAATGTCGTCGGCAAGATTGTTCACATCGCTGGCAAGTGCCGCGACGGTCGCCGCCGCATCACCAATCGTGCCGCTCAGCCACAGCAGGTCCCCGGGCTGGCAGTTACCCCGACCCGCAGGCCGCCCGGTATCCGGTCCCGCAACCGTCAGGTGCAGTGCCAGCGGCCCCCGGCTGATATTGCCCCCGGCCAGTCGAACGCCATACCGTGCCGCGCATTCGGCAACGCCGTCCAGCAGATCCGCAATGGCCGGGGCGTCGCCTGGCACAACAAGCGACAAAAACAGGTCCCGAGGTTCGCTGCCATCCGCAGCGAAATCGCTGAAGGCGGCAGCGCAGACCCGGTATCCACAGTCGCTCGGCCGGTCACTGGGCCACGGAAAATGTCGCCCGGCAATGCCGCAGTCCACGTTAAAGACCCCGGCATTAGACACGCGGACCACGTCGGACCACGCGTCTGCATCCGCAAACGCCCCTCGTTCGGCAAAAATGTCCTGGATACGGCTGATCCAGCCGCGCTCGTCCAGACCAACCGCGGTCACGCGGCGGTCAGTTCTTCGATCTTGCTGAGTAGTTCGTCAATATCAAACGGCTTGACGATATAGCCATTGGCCCCGGCTTCAAACGCTGATACGACTTTTTCAACGTCCATGCTGGCGGTAATCATACAGATGGGTAAGTCAGCCAGGTTCAGTTCATTGCGGATCCTGCTGCACGTCTCGATCCCGTCAATCCCGGTCATCATGATATCCAGCAGAACCAGTTCAAAATCGCCGGACTTCAGTTGTTCGAGCGCATCAACGCCGTTGTGAACGCCGGTTGCATCAAAGCCCTCGGCCTTTAGCGACAGGACGTAATAACGATTGGCATCCTGCTCGTCTTCGACAACGAGAATCTTCAGATTTTTTGAAGCAGACATCGCCCGCGCTCCGCGACTGTTCACGAACCTATTGATCAGCAGGACGATACGAGCAGATGCTTGATCAAAAGAATCAATTTCTCAAGGGTATCAGGATACCCAAAGCCGGACAGAAAAACAATAATCAAGCCCCCAACGTTACACGGTAAAAACAGATTTGGGGGCCAATGAACACCATTCAATCGGCAAAAATGAATTGACATTCATATCAGATTTTGCTACACTTCAGGCTCTTTCAAGATCCGTTCCGTAGACAGATTATTTCCAGTTGAATCCGGCTGCAGATGCCGTCGGACGCAGCACAAACACCAACTTTGGCCGATCAAACCATTGCCTGGCCAAACCGTTGGCGATCCCCGGGGAGGGGCGTGCAGCAGACCATGAGCCGTTCGCGCGAGGAAAAACGAAATCGAATCCTGCAGGCCGCCATTTCGGTGTTTGCCCGCAAGGGTTTTTTCCATGCCAAGGTGTCCGAAATTGCACAGGAAGCGGGCGTTGCCGACGGCACGATCTACCTGTACTTCCAGAACAAAGACCACCTGCTGATTTCAATTTTTGAAGAGAAAATGGACACCATCATTCGGCGCTTCCGGGCCCAAATCGAGCCACTGGATGATGCCGCTACCAAACTGCACATGTTCATCCGGATGCACGCCGAACTGGTCATTGA
>JBFJWU010000576.1:0-1819 GCA_041623475.1 bacterium
AGCGGTCATCCAGTCGCCGCCAGGAAAATTCAGTTTCTACGCACCGCGGAATCCACAAGTGCCAGCGGCCACAAAACCGCAGGTCGATCTGCCCGAAGCCATATGCCTCGTCAAGCGTCGATATCTGCCAGTCCAGGCGGCGAATGTGTGCGTCCAGAATACCGCCCTCGCGGACCATCGCGGCCAGGTTCAACAGGAAACGGTCCCGACCGTCATCGTCCATAAAGACATCGGCCAGATAGTCGCGAATGACCAAATGGCGCACGTTCTTGCCCTTGAGCGTCGCCGCAACGAAATTCATCCGCTCGGTCAGTTCCTGGCGTAACTCTGGCGCGTCGGCCCGACCCGAGGGCGAGAAAGCGAAAATAACCAGTGCCGTCAATGCTATACGCGTAATTGCCCGCATAGGCAATATGCTAACAGGCGAGCATGATTTGCTCATTGACAAAAGTCGCATTCAACTGATCTGCGACAGGACGAATTTCAGGTATTCACCCTCGGGAAACGCGGACAACACCGGATGGTCCGGACCGGCACCATGACGGGCCAGAAGTTGCAGGGAACGGGACTCGGCGGTTGCGGCCTGGGCAAGGATGTCGGTAAACATGGCCATCGTAATGTGACTGGAGCAACTGGCAGCCGCCAGAAGTCCCCGTGGCTGCAGCAGAGACATGCCCAGTCGCATCAACCGCCGGTAGGCGCGTGATCCCGGGCCAATACTTCGCTGGTTCGGGGCAAAGCTGGGTGGGTCAATGATGACCAGGTCAAATTCCCGGCCGCCCTCCCTGGCTGCTTCAAGCCAGTCGAATGCGTCCGCAGCAGCAAACTCGTAGTCGTCCGGTTCCAGTCCGTTGGCTGAAAAATTGCGGCGCGCGGCGGCGATGGCTGGTTCACTGACATCAACCGTGGCAACGTGCCGCGCGCCACCCAGTGCCGCGGCAATGCTGAAACCACCGGTATATGCGAACAGGTTGGCTACACGGAGGCCCGATGCAATATCAAAGACACGGCGACGGTTCTCCCTCTGGTCGACGAACCAGCCTGTTTTCTGGCCCTTGTACGGGTCGACCTCCATCGTCCACGCGTATTCGTGGCACATAAATGGACTGCTGACCTCATCGCCCCAGATCAGTTCTGCGCGTGGGCCACCAGAGTCGCCACGTGCCCGACGATGCACCAACGACCGGATTCCTGATTGTGTGCTGGTTGCCGCAATTGCATTAACCAGCAGGTCCAGACGCGCAATAGCGGCGGGACCGTCAGTGCGGACCACGGCAACGTGCTGGTATCGATCAACTGCCCATCCAGGTGTTCCGTCGGCGGCACCGTGCAGCAAACGACAGGCCTGGACCGAATTGGGAATGACTGTTTGTCGCAGGGCAAGGGCATTCAGCAGTCGTGCGGTTACCAGGTCCTGGTTCGGCGGTAGATCCTCGTCAAGGCTCCAGACTCGAACGGCGATCGGGTGGTCAGGATCGGCAACGCCCCAGCATACGAATCCTGCCTTGTCGAAAACCTTGACGGGCCGACCAGTGGAATCTGCCGGCAATTGGGTCAAGGCCCCGCTGTAGATCCACGGATGTCCGGACGTGATTGCCGGCCGCAGGTTCTTTTTCAGGGTAGTGGTCAGTTCGGGCACAATTTTGCCTTAATCAAGACGGTTCAGTTGGCGGGGCGGGTTCCGGACGATATTCCGCAGCCAGCAGGTGGGGATCGGTATTCAAGATCGCAAAGCGAAGTGCCAAACGCCAATTGGCCAGCGTCCGCCTGGCAACCCCGTCACGCAGCCACCGCCTTGGGCTGGTGGCCACCGGCGGTC
>JBFJWU010000577.1:0-1810 GCA_041623475.1 bacterium
GCCCCGTCTCGGGGATAAACCATGGTGACCACCGGCGGCAGCGTGTCCGGGTCCGCAAACACCGGAATCAGCGCCGTCGCCTGCCCCGGATCGGCACCCGCGTCGACGGCGGCTACGGCCATGTTCGCCAATGGCACCAGCGTATCCAGGTCACCGGTCAGTGTGACCCGTGTCACCTGGGCGGGTGCTGCCGGATCCCGCAGGTCGGCGATCACACCCCAGTTGGAATCGCCCTGGTACAGGAATCCCTCTTTGTCAAAAACATAGCCGCCATTGCCGCCGTCCGTAAACCATTCGCTGTGGAATACCGGCGCCGTCACGCTGGAGATATCCCACTGGATTGGACCGCCGCCACCCTGCTTCCGGGCATAGAGGATGCGGTTACCCGCCAGGTTGGTGTGATAGGCTTCGGTAATATTCCCGTCGCCGTCCGTGACTTCAAAAGTGCCGCCGGGGACCGGAATCGGGGCGTACGGATCGCTGATATCCAGCAACGACGTCCTCGCGCCCTCGGTCGCCGTGATAACCAGCAGATTCCCGACCGCGTGAATACCGCCAACCCGCAGCGGCGGATCGGGTTCGTACACATCAACCTGCACCGGATTCGCCGGATCCGTCGCGTCAATGATGTAGACCCCGTTGTCGGCACCGGCCGCATAGACGATGTTGCCCTGCCAGAAGACTGCAAAAATCACGCGGGCATACGCATCCGGGTAGAACACTCCGTCCAGTTCCAGACGGCTGACACGCGCTGGTGATTCCGGATCCGTGATGTCCCAGAACTGGATCCCGGCGATATCATTTACAACCGCCCAGTCCGTGCCATCGATGTCCGCAAATCCCAGCGAATGGGATTCGCGCATCGCGTCGTCCCAGCCCGTGCCGATACGGATGGGGCTGCAGCCATCGGAAACGTCCCAGAACGACAGGCCCCCGCCTCCCCATTCCGGGGCAAATGGCATGACCAGCAACCCCTGGTGCATCACAACCAGGTTGTGGTGGTCTTCGTCATTTTCGTGACCGGACAGATACGCGCAATGCCGGTACAACTGACCGGACGAGAATGATTGCATGGGCCCACCGGGGCCCTTCAGGGCCGGATGCGCATCCGGCACCGGCAGGTCGGGCGTTGACAATCCCGATGAACCATTGCACGCTGCCAGGGCGCAGGCAACAACGGTGCCGAGGATTTGTGAGAATCGCTTGAAATATTGGTCGGTCATTTCTGAGCACTATATCAGCGACCGTGGCGCCGTCGCATTGGTCGCAAGGGGGAAAAATCCGCTGGCACTGGCGCAGGCGCTCGACTAATATGGACTGTCAGAACCCATTTGGAGAATCACAATGAAATTGCTCGCGAGACTAATGGCCATATCTGTGGCGCTGGTGGCCACGGACGCTTTGGCGCAGGGGATCCGGATCCCCAGTATTGACGACATGGGCCTGGACGTGCAGACCATGGCGAAACTGTCATCGGGCGACGGCCAGTTGATTGTCTTGCATCCATCGGCCATGCGAAAGGTCAAAGACGGGGACAAGGTCAAGGTCAAGCGAACCCAGTTTGCCACGTCCGGTGTCCTGGTCGATGCACCCATTGATTTCGTCAAAAAAGTGGCCTTGGATTTCCAGTCGTATCCGTTGTTTTTTGACCAGGTCAAAAAGGTTGAACCACTCGGCCGCCAGGACAACCGCAGTCGCGTCAAGTGGGAACTCGGCCTCGACTTTTCGATTGTGACCATCGGGATCGACTACACGCTGGAATATATCCATACCGAAAATGCTGCATACTGGCGCCTGGTCGAAGGTGACA
>JBFJWU010000578.1:0-1808 GCA_041623475.1 bacterium
CTGCGCGCGGGCCCTGCTGCAGCGCGGCATCGACGCGGACGTGCGGGCCGACACCGACTCCGACGGGCTCGGCGGACAGACGCCGATCTTCCACACGGTCAACAGCAACCGCAACCACTGCCGGCCGATGATGGAGCTGCTCGTCGAGGCCGGCGCGGATCTCGAGCTGAGACTGCGAGGCTTGCGCTGGGGCGTGGGCTTCGACTGGGAGACGACGATCTTCGACGTCACACCGATCTCGTACGCCCAGTGCGGCCTGTACCCGCAGTTTCACCGCACCGAGGAGCAGGTCTACGCGAACGTCGATTTTCTGTATCGGCGTCGATACGGTCGGTCGGCTCCCGCGACGAACGTGCCGAACCGGTACGTTACCGACGAGTTCGACCTGGCGACGGCGCGTAGGAGCCAGGTGCCGGAGGACCCGTCGAAACCCGTATAATGGGCAGATACGCAAGCTCCCCACCGAGAGGGGGTCCACTCCGGTGCCGGCAGACGATTCCCATCCGACGAGCGTCGGCTCGACGCTCGAGTTGATTCAGCGTGCGAAGCGGGGGGACGACGCGGCGCTGGATCAGCTCTACAGGCGCTGTCTGGTCCCGCTGCAGCGCTGGGCGTCCGGCAGGTTGCCGCGCTGGGCTCGGACGGCGCTCGACACCGACGATCTCGTTCAGCAGACGGTGCTCGGGTCGCTCCAACAGATCCCGAACTTCGAACCGACGCACGTCCGGGGATTCCAGGCCATGGTCGACCGCGTTGCGAACCAGGTGCACGATCACGTCCGCAAGCGCGCCAACGACACTTTTGTCCGCCTCGGTTTGCTCGCCATCGATAACGATCTGGACCTTTTTGCCGGTTTTTTCCGCAGCATCGCGAACAATCCTGGGAACCCGTTGCAGAATTGCCGACAACCCCAGCAGGCGAATCTGAGTCGTTTCCGACTGCACGGTGCGGACCCGCCGGGACAATTTGTCCATCAGATCGCCGGATTCACGCAGCATATTCCGGTTCAGGAACGGCTTCAGGCTGCCCTGGAGATGGTCATTGACCGCATTAAACGCAAGGATCAGTTCGCCAACTTCGCGTTGCAGCAAATCCAGGCGGTCGCTGGACACTTTAAGCGTCCCTTCGACTGTGATCCCGTGGTCTGCCGGCGCGTCCATTGCAGGTTCCGGCTCGGGGTCTGGTGCCAGGCCAAACGCCGGCAGTTCGCTGCTATCGTCCAGGTTTACAGGCTTGACTGCGGACGCGTTGTCGTCGATCGCACCATCAAGGTGGGCGATCCAGTTTCGCAGTTCCGGTGCGTCTTCCTGGCCTTCGCCGATCCGAACCAGGCCGGCCTTGAGGTCATCCACCATCGTGAACAGGGTGCCGACAAAGCCAGGGTCCGCCGGGACGTCCTTTTTGATCAGTTCTTCGATGGCATGGACCAGGGACGCAATGGTCTCCATCCCCAGCATCCCGGCATTGCCCTTGAACGTGTGCAATGGGCGCAGCAATGGCTCCAGCCGGCCAAAACTGACAGCCCCGCTGCGGGCCGCCTGCTCCAGGTCGATCAACTGTTGCTCGATGTCGACCAGCACATCCCGGGTTTCGTCCAGGAACGCGTCGACGAGTTCTTTAAGGTCGTCAAATTCCATACAGTTTTCGGCAAGCTTATTCTAGTCTGTTACGTCCGACAAAGCCAGTAGTAACAACCGGTTATGGGAATCCTGACCACACCGGCCGCTTGTTTGCCCCATGTTGCTGTGGTACAAGGTCCGGACCAGTCCCCCGCGGCGACCCCGGCACCCTGTGTTCCATTGATGGAA
>JBFJWU010000579.1:0-1805 GCA_041623475.1 bacterium
CATAAATTCAATTTCGTCGGGGAAATCGTCGCCACTGGAGTCAACGGGTTCTGGTTGTCCCGGCTCATCCAGTTCCTCGATATCGTCGAGCTCTTCAATTTCTTCAAGTTCTTCAATGGGTTCGACGGTATCAATAATGTCCGGATCATCTTCGACATCATCGAAATTGTCGATGACGATGAATTCCTCCGAATCCGGGCCGTCCTCGGGGCTGTCTTCCAGTTCCGGGATCGCATCCAGGCTGCCAAAGTCATCCAGGTCGTCGATCTCGTCGAACTCCGGTGGATTGGCTTTTTCTTTGGCCCGGCTGTAGAGGTTGGCCAGTTGCTCCTGGGTTTCGGTGTGGTCAGGATCCAGTTCAAGAATAAGCTTGTTGACGCTGATGGCCTGGATCAGGTGCCCGGTCAAGGCGAATTGCCGCGATGCCTTGACGTATGACGAAACCGCGTGGTCAATCTTTTTCAATTTGCGGCAGATGTCGCCAACTGCGGTCCAGGCGGCAGCGTCGTCGGGGAAGTCCTTGAGCAGGGCGTGATAGAGCTTCAGCGCTTCTGCGTAATTCTTCTCGGACAACAGGGCAACTGCCTGCGCCTTAACTTGTTTTGGGTCGGTGGCCATGATTGCCGACAGTCTATCAAAACTGTCAGGAAATGCTGCATTTTTTCATCGTTTGAATAGATTTTACCGTTTGGTAAAATGAGTCCCATCGCCCGAATCCAATCACCTGACCAAAAGGGAGACCCGCGTGACCGGATGTCCAGTTGACCACGATGCCATGTTCAATTCCGTTCCGGACAATCCCAAGCCTTACGGCGACATTCCTGCCGAGGAATCCGGAATCCCGTTCCTGGGTGATTCGATCGCCTACACACGCGATCCCATCGGCTTCAGCCGGGAGCGTTACAAGAAGTACGGACCAATTTCGCGAATGAAGCTGCTTGGCCAGGATATCCTGCTGTTGGTGGGGCCTGCTGCAAATCAAGCCACATTACTGGATCGTGAGCGTGTTTTTTCGAACAAGGAAGGATGGGATTTCCCGATCGGGCACCTGTTTCCCCGGGGCCTGATGCTGCGTGATTTTGATGACCACCGGTCCCACCGGCTTGTGATGCAGGCCGCATTTAACAAGGAACCGATGCAGCAATACATGGAAATGATGAATCCTGATATCTCCGGACTTCTGGATCAATGGATTCCGGCAGGGCACGACGGGGTTGACATCGAGTTTTACAATTCGATCAAGAAATTGACGCTCGACCTGGCAACGACGATTTTTGTTGGCGAAGAACTGGGCGGCTACGGCCAAAAGGTCAACAAGGCGATTACAGACGTTGTTGTTGCCGCCGGTGCGTTCCTGCGCCTGAGAATCCCGGGAACCAAGTTCTGGGCCGGGATCCGTGGGCGCGAATTCCTGGTGGAGTACTTCCAGTCACGGATTGAAGAGCGGCGCGCTGGAAGCGGCAATGATATGTTCTCGCAGTTGTGCCGCGCACAGGCCGAGGACGGGTCACGCTATACCGATGATGAAATCGTCGACCACATGATATTCCTGCTGTTTGCCGCTCACGACACGACGACGATTGCGTTTACGACGATGGTCTACTATCTGGCCAAACATCCGGAGTGGCAGGAACGGCTGCGACAGCAAAGTCTTGAACTGGGCAAGCCATATGTCGATTACGAGGACCTGGGCAAAATGTCCGAGACTGAGTTGGTATTCAAGGAAGCATTGCGGTTGATTGCCCCGGTTTATGCGCTTATGCGACGCACGGTCAAGGATTCGGTGATCGGGGGCTATCAAGTGC
>JBFJWU010000580.1:0-1771 GCA_041623475.1 bacterium
GACGTCCGATTCCGTCTCGGAATCGGACCCTGCTGCCAGTCAACCGGCGGCAAACGCAACCAAACAAAATGACAGCAGACTGGACCCAATCCGGCGCGCATGGAACTGCGCGTGTTGGCACGATGCAAACCCGCAAGGGCACCGTTCGTACGCCGGCATTTGCGCCGGTTGGCACGCGCGCCGCGCTCAAGGGTGTCCTGACATCGGACCTGCCCGACGACGGGTTCGATATCCTGCTTGCCAACACATACCACCTGATGTTACGACCTGGCCCGGATGTCGTCCACGACCTGGGCGGCGTCCACAAGATGATGGCGTGGGACCGGACGATCCTGACCGACAGCGGTGGGTTCCAGGTATTCAGCCTCGCCCACCGATGCAAGATTCACGACGACGGCGTTACATTTGCCAATCATATCGATGGCGCGCCGACGACATTGACGCCTGAAAACGTCGTCCAGGCGCAGCAGGATTTTGGCTCGGATATTGCAATGGTCCTGGATGTCTGCCCGCCTCTGCCCTGCCCGCCTCGACAACTGCGGGACGCGGTCGAAACCACAACCCGCTGGGCCGCCCAGGCGCTGGATGCCAGGACAGACCCGACAATGGCGTTGTTTGCAATTGTCCAGGGCGGCACAGATCCCGAAATGCGGAAACACAGCGCCAGCCAACTGGTCCAGATGCCGTTCGACGGATTTGCTATTGGCGGATTGAGCGTGGGGGAATCGCCGAACGACATGTACGACACCCTGGACCATACGACGCCGGAGCTGCCAGAACAGAAAATCCGCTATTTGATGGGAGTCGGCCGACCGGACAATATCGTCGAGGCGGTCGCCCGCGGCGTCGACCTGTTTGACTGCGTAATGCCGACCCGCAACGCCCGCAACGGCAAGCTGATGACCTGGGACGGATTCGTCAACATCCAGCGCCAGGAATTTGCCCGCGACGATCGGCCCCTGGATTCCGGCTGCGCCTGCCCGACCTGCACAACAGTATCGCGGGGGACACTGCGCCACCTGGCCAAAACCGGCGAATTCAACTTTGCTCGCCTGGCAACGGTACACAACCTGCACTTCATGGCGGAGCTGATGTCAAAGGTCCGGGACACCATCGCCGATGGATCGTTTGACGAGCTGCGGCAACACGTCGTAGCGTGTTATGCCTGATTCACGGAAGGACCCGACATTGGCCAACAACGAGATTGACATGGACTACGAGTCTGCGTTTTCAGAACTGGATGACCTGGTCCAGAAGATCGAAAACGAAGAACTGCCGCTCGAGGAATCCATGGCGCTGTTCGAGCGCGGTGTCCAGTTGGCCGGGCATTGTCGGACCCTGCTGGATGATGCCGAGCGGCGGATCAGCCAGATCATCGATGACGAAGGCAATACCGCGCCGTTTGACGAATCCGCTTGATCCTCCTGAACACAGACGGAGCCTCCAAGGGCAACCCTGGTCCGGCCGGGGCCGGATTCTATGCCACTGACAAAGACGGCCGCGAAATACTGACAGGGTCCGTCGCGCTGGGCAGGAAAACCAACAACGAGGCCGAATACCTGGCCCTGAAGCTGGCCCTCGAGGCGTTAATCGACAGGAACCTGTCAGACCAGCCGCTGGAGGTCCGGTCTGACAGCCAGTTGATGGTCCGTCAGCTGCAGGGCCAGTACAAGGTCAAATCCGGCCCCCTGCAGGAATTGCACCGGCAGGTTACTACCCTGATCAAGAAGTTTCCGGCGGTGAAACTGATCGACGTGCGCCGAAACGAGAA
>JBFJWU010000581.1:0-1770 GCA_041623475.1 bacterium
GCGTCCAATACCCCCCACAGCAGCAATGCAGGCGCACACGATTTTCAATGGATCAATCGCGCATCCCGGTTGTCAAGAGCTCCGGTATCTCACATCCGGTGTATGAGTGCGTCTCGACCTGCACCAGGCGCCCGTCCCCGCCACCGTAGAAATCAGCCGATGTCAGACGGCCTGATTGGTCATATTCAAATTCGCTGGCCTGCTCGAAGTCAGCGTCACCGTTGGTATCGGTCCCGTTGAAAACTAATCGGCCGCCTGGGTCATAGGCACTGAACTCGGCGAAATCAATCGTCCCGTTCGTGTTGTAATCGTGGTCAACCCGTACAGTGTCCCAGTCGCAATTTCGGGTGATTTCAAGCGTGTCAAATTCGTCATCCTGAGCGTCGGCAAAGATCTCCAGGGTGGCCCGCCGGAGCCCGTAACGATGGTCAAAGGTCTGAACCGAATAATCATCGTCGCCGTTGTCTGGATCAGGCTCGGTCTTGATCCGCGAAATCCTGTCGTCCGAGTCATACGTAAAGCTGTATTCCAGACCTGACTCGATCTGTGTCAGGATTTGCCCCCGCGACCCGTAGCGTACCCTGCGGGTGGTTGTGAATACCGTCGGATTGAATCCGAAGCGGGCCTCGATGAACGTGACCCGATCCTGTTCGTCACGCTCGTAGGTTACTTCGAAACGGAGTTCGTCCCCTTCTTCGTCCAGATTTGTGACCAGCGTGACCTTGCCAAAAGCGTCGTAGTAGTAGGTATCGACGGCGACTGTAACACCATCGGACTGACGGACCGCGGTCGACACGACGACCCCGGTCGCTGCATAGTCGTTCTGGACAATAATCTGCTCGTCACCCTCGATGTCATCGACTGTCACAGCACACGAACCTGGCAATTCCACGATATGCAGCAGCGCGCTGATCGCCGACGGCGGTAACGACACGCTGCCCCGATTTCGCTGTGGCTGGTCTATCGACACCGCAAACGCGCCCGTCGTCGCGGTCGAAAACTGGATACTTCCGGCCTCTGCAGTGACCGCATCGATCCCAACCGCCACAAATGCCTGTCCATCATGTCGGCCAACCTGGACCGGTGTGTTTACCGGGGCCATGTCCGGGTCGAACGGCAGGGTCAGTCTGGCTGGATTGTTGAGTGACACACCGTTTCCGTTTTTGTCCGTCAGATCAAAAACAACCAGCGGACCTATATTCGTTGCATCGCCATTGCCCTGACACGCCCCGAAGTCAGATTGCGGCAACAGCGATACAAGCACGGGCGCGCTGGCGGCGTCAATCGCCCCGACTGGCAGCACCGCCCCTAAACCCGCAAACGGACAGGCTTCGTCTGTCAATTCAATTGCGAACTCGGCACCTGTTTCCTCCAAGATATCGACTGCGCCACATGATTCGCCGGCAACCGCGACTGCCCGAACGCGCTGCTCTTCAAATCCCGGACCTGGACCAGAACCCGATGTCAGTTCGCAGGCAGAAAGGGTGCCCAGAACCAACGCAGCCAGCCCCAGCTGCAGATATCTCATTGGTTTTCTGCCATCCATTTAAGTTCGGTTCTCCAATCAAATTCTCGACTCAGGTAAAGACCTGCCGGATACAATTCTTGTTTCATTTCATCAAGACCCCGGGACATCCAGGATCACGATCCACTCGTCTACTTTGTCTGCATCAAACGAATAGGCGAAACTTTCCATGACCTGGACATAGGCAACGACCTGCTTCCCGTCCGGTGACCAGCTCAGGTCGGACGGAATAAAGATCCGGTCCA
>JBFJWU010000582.1:0-1764 GCA_041623475.1 bacterium
CAATTTCGGCAATATCGATGGGGCCGTCGTGCAAACCCGCGCCCTCGGCGGCCAGACGCGTCGATTCCGACCTGGTCAGGTCGCGGGTGCCCAGCGAATGGGATTCGATCCGATGATCGATGCCGCGAATCCAGATTGGATTGTCGCAAAGCTCACGGGCGCGGTCGCCGGCGGCCAGGATGACGGCAACTGCACCGTCGCCGACCGGGCAGCACATACTGCGCCGCAGCGGTGTCGCAATAGCGGGTTCTGCCAGGATCTGGTCAACCGTCTGGTCCGGGGTCAGCCAGGCATTGGGGTTTGCCTGGCCGCGTTTGCGATTGTCGACGGCGACCTGGGCAAAATCAGCCTCTGACCACTTGCCGGCATCGATCAGGGCCTGCGCCTGCAGCGCGGCCATTCCGATTGAGTCAGGGCCCAGCGGGGCAACATAATACGGATCCATCTGCTGGGTCATGACCGCAGGAATGTCATCAGGGGTTGATTCCTTGCCGTGGGCGTAGACCAGCGAGACGTTAATTTCCGGATCCTGCATCTTGATCCAGGCTTCGTACAGTGCCCACGCGCCATCCATCTCGACGTGGGATTCCCGCGGCGGCGGCCAGGGGCCAATGGCATCGAGAACGTGGACAAATGAAAAGGGGAGGCCGCTGAGGTAGTCGGTGCTGCCGGAACAGTAAAAGTCGATCTGCTGCCGGGTCAGGCCAACCTGCGCCAGCGCATCGTCCAGTACACCGGACATCATTTCAGCTTCCATTAACAACGGTTCGCAACGGGTACCCTTGAACTGGGCAAACCCGACAATGGCAATGTCACGCATCAGACGTGGTCCTTGTAGGTTTCATAATCCGCATCCGGCTCGTCGATCGGTTTGAAATAGAGGATGTTTTCAGCGGTCGGACCCCATTCTGATTCCGGTTTCCAGACGGCCTGGACTCGCATCCCCAGTCGCGCATCGTAGGCGTCTATGTCGCCAACAATATGCATATAGGGAATATCCGAGCCATCCAGCAGGATCCACGCGCCGAGGTACGGCAGGGGCAGTACCTGGCCGGGAAAGGGTACGTTGACAATGCAAAAGGTGCACAAGGTGCCCGTGTCACTGACTTCAACGACTTCGTCCATCATCTT
This sequence comes from bacterium, assembly GCA_041623475.1. Taxonomy (GTDB): domain Bacteria; phylum J088; class J088; order J088; family J088; genus JBFJWU01. The sequence continues at coordinate 1,132 of JBFJWU010000582.1, forward strand.
GCCGGTGGTCGGCACCGGACCACGGGGCGGGATATATACCTTGCCCGAGTCCGGATCTCGAGTGCCCAGGATTTTCCCCTCGGCCATACCCTGCAGGTAGAGCGAGTTGTTTTTGCCGGCCCGGATTGTGAAATCAAGCGTTACCGGGGTTTCCAGCATTGTGATCGGCTCGTTACTCACATCAGGCCTCCAGTTCGAAGTAGCGGATGTCCTGGATACGGCCAACGCGTTCGTCAGCCCAGACCGCCTTGACGCGTGCTCCTGTCGACAACTGGTCGGCGTTGTCGGCACGGACAACGTGGAGCATGGCCGTATCTGCGCCGTCCAGCTGGATCAGCGCCCAGGCAAAGGGATGATCCACCGGATGCCGGGGCAGGGGCCGGGCGACAAAGGACCAGGTTTGGATCTGGCCGCGGTCGCTGACATCAACCAGCGTATCCAGCGATTCACTGGTAATCGGGTCGTATTCGGTGGCCGGAACAATGACCCGTCCATCGGATGTTCTCGTTCCCTGGATTTTGCCGTCACGCAGTCCTGTCAGGAACTGGCCGATGACCGGCCCTGTGCTGCGGGTGTACGTATATTCCAGGCGATACGGTGCTTTCATTGATTCATTCATAGCGGCTCGCAGTC
>JBFJWU010000583.1:0-1758 GCA_041623475.1 bacterium
AGCCAGGTTAAGAAGCGGCCGACCGGCCAGGGTTGGCCGGATCCGGATTTCGACGCGACGCTGGCGCGTCCGTGCCGGACCAAATTCCAGCAGATGGAAAACGTTAAGGCCAGCGATCTTGTAGTCAGCGGCTGTCTGGATAATAGGGATACGATCTAGATCCAGTGTGACTCTCGGCCATTCAACGGTGAATCCGTGGTCGTCCGGTGTAATGAGGCCATCCTGTTTTGCCCGATCCCGGAGAACCCTGCCAACCAGTCCCTGGACGAGTCCCTGTGCCAGCCATCCCATAGCATTCCGGGATGCGACTTTGATCTCGCCTTCAAAACGAATCGTTGCACTGCGCCGGTCCGCGCCGACAATAAACTCATCGATCGCCAGGGTAGCCGAAACGCTGTTGGCGGCACCGTATGCGCGTATCTCCGCCGAGATGTCAATTCGGTCATCGGACAGGGCAATCAAAGCCGACTGAATTTCATCCTGATCCCGGACGACATCGTCCAGCGCGGCCTGCAGCCAGTCCTGAGGAATCGGAATCCAGCCCGCAGCGATATCGGCAAGCGACAGGCCGGGAAACTGTTCCAGGAACCCTTCAACGGCTTTCTGTTTGCCACCTTGCCACAACCGGTCCAGGCTGCTCTTTGCCAGGTCTTTCCATCCCATAACCGCATTATAATCGGCGGAATGGTGGGATCAAAGTGAGGTTGTAAAGGAAAAGGAGGGGTTTAAAGGTCCTGGGCCGGCATCGACATGTGCATAAGGTGCCCCATAATCAGTTGCTGGATATCGATCGTCGGCTGGAATCGGTCGTACGGGACAGGCGGGGTTGAGAGCGCTCGCCCAAGCATCAGGAATTCCTCGGGAATGTAGGCGACCCGCTCTTCCTGGGACAGCCTGATCGCCTCGCCACTGACAGATTGCAGGTTGCGGCGCAGGAATTTGACCATGGATTCGCCCCTGGCAAAGATGTCCAGGACGATATCGATCATCTCGTATATGTAGTCGGCCCATTGGACCATCGATTCAAGCGTTTCTTTCTGGGTCCGGAATCCCATATCCCAGAACGCCTGGGCCGAAAACTCGGGTTCCCGATTGATGTAGCCCTGGACAGACTCGAGAATCTTCTGACGGAACAGTTCAGGTAATTTCTTGACGCAGCCAAAGTCAATCAGGACCACCTGCAGGTTGTCATCGTCATACTTGACCATAAAGTTGCCCGGATGCGGGTCAGCCTGGAAGAAACCATAGCGACTGACCTGGTACAACATCGCGTCCATCACGATCTTGTAGGCCCGGTTTTTCTGATCGACAGTTGCGTCATCGGACGCGAAGAATTCGTGCATGGGTACGGCATCGATGAACTTCATGCAGATAACCGCATGTCCGCAGAATTCTTCAAAAAGCTCAGGGACGATCACGTCTGTTCGGTCTTTCATCATCTTGATCATCTTTCGATGATTCTCGACTTCATTGACGTAGTCCAGTTCCATGCCAATGTATTTCACGAACTCACCAACAATCGCGTCAAAGTCCATGCCCGACGGTTGTTTATAAAAAACGCGCTCCAGCGTGCGAACAAAGATCGGCACCATTCGTTTGAGGATTGCCAGGTCCGCCTGGAAGCGGGCATCGATCCCAGGGTATTTGACCTTGACAACGGCATCCCGGCCATCCTTGAGTGTCACCCTGTGGACCTGGCCGATTGATGCTGTCGCGAGTGGTTTTTCATCAAATGATGCAAAAATTGCTTCCGGCTCG
>JBFJWU010000584.1:0-1756 GCA_041623475.1 bacterium
CATCCAGGGCAGAAACCGCCTCGTCCGCCAGCAGCAACTTTGGCTCCAGGACAATTGCCCGGGCAATTCCCACTCGCTGGCGCTGGCCGCCGCTGAACTCATGCGGGTATTTCCGCGCATCATCCGGGTGCAGACCAACCTGTTCCAATAGTCCAGCAACCCGCCTGGCCCGGGATTCGCGATCCCCACGTTTGTGGATCAGCAGCGGTTCGGCCAGCGCGTCCCCGATCCGCATCCGGGGATTCAAGCTGCTGAACGGGTCCTGGAACACCATCTGGACATCCGGCCTCAGTGGCCGCAACGCACGTTCATTCAGGTCCGTCCAGTCGTTGCCATTTACGGTAATCCGGCCGGATGCGATCGGCACCAGCCTGGCCACGGCACGGGCCAATGTCGACTTGCCGCAGCCGCTTTCGCCGACCAGCCCAACCGTCTCACCGGCCGCGACCTGCAGGGATACACCGCGGACAGCCTGGACAGTTGATGTAACCCGGCCCCAGGCGTTGCGTGCCGGAAACTCGACAAACATGCGCTCAATATCCAGCGTATTCACGATTCTCCACTGCCTTGAACAAGCTGGTCGTGATGAATGCACCGAACCCGGCGGGTGTCGTCCAGGTCCTCGATGTTGATCGGCTGCAGACACGCATCTGTTCCGTAACTGCAACGCGGCTGGAATCGGCAGCCGACTGGCCGCGCGTGCGGCTGCGGCACGGTGCCCGGAATCGCCTGCAGGCGTCCCTTCCCCTGGCCCGGCCGCGGCATACTGGCCAGCAGGCCCTGTGTGTACGGGTGGCGAGGGGTGGCGAACACCTCGGCAACCGGTCCCTGCTCGACGATCTGCCCCGCGTACATGACCGCCAGGCGGTCACCAATCTCGGCAACGACACCCAGGTCATGGGTGACAAACAATACGGCAGTACCATTGGCGTCCCGCATGTCCCGGATAAGCTGGAGGATCTGCGCTTCGATTGTGACATCCAGGGCGGTCGTCGGCTCGTCGGCGATCAGCAGGCGAGGCCCGGCGATCATCGCAATTGCGATCATGACCCGCTGGCGCATTCCGCCGCTCAATTGGTGGGGATACTGCCGAACAATCTGCGCGGGACCCGGTATCCCGACGGATGCCAGGGCCTGGACGGCTCGTTCCGCTGCTTCTTTCCTGTCCGCAATCCCATGGACCAGCAGCGGTTCGGCGACCTGGTCGCCAATCCGCATGACCGGATTCAGGCTGGTCATTGGTTCCTGGAAAATCATCCCGATGTCGCGACCGCGAACCTGCTGCCAGTCTCGCTCGCGCAGGGTCATCAGGTCCCGCCCGTCGAACAGGATCCGACCCGCCGGATGGGCCGCCCGACCCGCAGGCATCAGACCAACAATACTGGTCCCAAACGCTGTCTTCCCGCAGCCACTTTCACCGACCAGGCACAGGATTTCGCCAGCCTCAACAGTCAGCGACACGTCGTCGACCGCATTAATTGGTCCCGTTGGTGTCGAAAACTGGCTGACGAGGCCCTGGACGTCAAGCAGGCTCATGTGCCCTGAGTCCGACGAGGATCAAAGATGTCCTGGAGCCATTCCCCGACAACGTTGAAACATAGCACCGTAACCAGGATCAACAACCCGGGGAAGGTCGCGATCCACCACGCGAATGCCAGCGTATCCTTGCCGGCGATCAGCATATTGCCCCAACTTGGCGTTGGCGGCTGGACGCCAAGCCCCAGGAAACTGAGTCCGGCTTCGGTCAGGATGGCCC
>JBFJWU010000585.1:0-1751 GCA_041623475.1 bacterium
AACCGATACCGAAGGCTTTACCGTGGGCAAGGACGAAGACAAAATGGGTATTCGTTCCTCAAGTACGACGCAAATGCATATGGATAATTGTGTTGTTCCGGATGCCTGGCGGCTGGGCGATGTCAACAAGGGATTCAAAATTGCCATGACCACGCTCGAGGGGGGCCGAATTGGAATTGCCGCCCAGGGCATTGGAATCGCCCAGGGTGCGTTCGAGCACGCGATTCGGTATGCGCAGGAGCGCCGCGCTTTTGACCAGGAGTTGAGCCAGTTCCAGGGGCTCCAGTGGATGATGGCTGACATGGAAACGCAGATCGAGGCGGCCAGGCTGTTGACTTTAAAGGCTGCATGGAAAAAAGAGAATGGACTCCCATACTCAAAAGAGTCCAGCCAGGCCAAGTTGTGGGCCTCGGAAGCCGCGGTCGAAGTAACCCGCAAGGCGGTGCAAATTCATGGCGGTTATGGATATATCAAGGAATACCCGGTTGAACGCCTGTATCGAGATGCAAAGATTACAGAAATCTACGAGGGAACCAGCGAGATTCAAAGGCTGGTCATTTTCAGGCAATTGCTCAACGAATACGGGATCTAGCCAGGGGCCGCCACCATTGCTGCCGCAGGAACGCCATGATATTCTGCTGCGCATTCGGAATAGTCCCGAAAGGATTGTCAGACGATGTCGGAAAACAACAGTAGCGGTAGCGCGCTGGAAGAAATTCTGGGGAATTCCGGACAGGAACTTCCTGCGGAGCTATTGAATCTGGACGAGTTCCTGGCGCAATCTCCGCTGTTTTCCTGTCTGGATACCGATGGGCGGCAGGAACTCGCGTCCAAGTCGCGGCATCGAATGGTGAAGGCTGGCGAAACGGTGATCACCGAAGGCACCCGTGGCGAGTCCTTTGCAATCATCAAAAGTGGAACCCTGAATGTTGATGCGACGTTCGAAGGCGAAACAAAACGTCTGGCTGAACTGGGACCAGGATCGGTTGTCGGTGAGGTCGCGGTCATCATGGGCACCCCACGAACGGCAACCGTTACGGCGCAGAATGATTCTGAACTGTTCGAGTTTTCAGGGGACGATGTGCGGCCATTGTTCGGCAAATACCCGGAACTGAAGGCCCAGTTGCAAAACCTGATCGAGGAACGAACCGACCAGACGATTGAAGTTTTCCTGGGGAAATGATCGATTCCTGCCAGGCTTCGGGCAGCAGTTCCAGGGATCTCCGGCCCGAGTGGTCCCGGGTTAGAGCGGACCTGTTGATCCACGTCTCGGCATACGCAGTTGTACTGGCTGCGTTATTCGGTATAGCGGCGGTTCGTTAGCCCTGTTCGGACAGGATCTGCCTGATCAGGTCGACTTTCCATTTCGTCCAGACACCATTCAAGGATACGCCGTCGGCTGTGTCGATCGTGCCGGTGGTTGACAGGTTTACCGATTTATCAACCAGGACGAACCTGCACTGCCCGGGAGATCTCCGGTCGGCCGGAAATATCTTTGCCAGATGGGTCGGTGTCTCGGTGATTCCGGGGGCGGGCAGGCACTTTGGTATCGGCAATCCAGGCGGCTGGACCGTCTCGGCGACCTGGGGGGCGGGACGCTGATCCGGCGACACGACCGACCAGTCACCGTAATGGATCATTTTTCCGCTTGATCGCCACTTTCGTTCGTACTTTGTCTGGACCGGCAATTCTGAACGGGCCCAGGTTCCGGAGTCACCGTGGCGGCACCAACTGAACGTCGACATTCGCTC
>JBFJWU010000586.1:0-1746 GCA_041623475.1 bacterium
ATCGTTCTTAAGTCCCAACTCGCATAATTCAGCGAGCCAGCTTTCAAAGGCAAACCACGCGGGCGAAACTGTCTCCAGTTGGCTTCGGCTGTCAAATTGAACAAGTCGACCGAATTTTCCACGACCTCGCGCAATTTGGAATTCGCCCTCGACCAGGAGCGGAATATCCCGTCCGACCCCACGACCTTGCTGCAGGAACTCCTGCCGGCAACCGTCAGCGTCAATGCAGACCCACAACGTTCCGCTGCGAGGAAACTGGACCCGGCGCAAGGCAATCCCGTTGACAATATCGATATCCTGCTCGGAACGACTGGATGAGCCAGGCGATTGGCGTTGGGCAATAGTCATGTGCGTTGGCCAGGAGGACCGTCAGGTCGCTTGCAATTCTGCCGAAATGCGCTTGACCTCAGCCTCATTTCGGAACACCTCTTCCTCGATTTTTTGCAGGTCGACCAGTGTCTGCTCGATCCTGCTGGAGGTTTCCGCGCTCTCCGTGACCAGCCGCTCCAGGATCGACCGCAGGGTCCGCGACTGCATGATCATCCCCTCGGCACTGGACATTAATTCGCGGATGTTCATGCTGATCCGTTCAATCGAAGATCCGGCTACCCGAAGTCCTTCAAACTGCTCCTGTATCTGCAGGTCCATTCGTCGTCCAACTTCATCCATTTTGCCGGTTTGCGACGATACCGTTCGAAACACTTCAGAAATCTCTTCGACCTGCTCGACCAGTCGGGTTCCCAGGGTAAACGGCTGCCGCAGCGAATCGACCAGATTGTCAGTACGATCGGACTCTTCGCGAATAACATCGACAACGGTGTACATATCACGGGCAAAGCTGGCTGCCAGGTCGCGTCCCTTGTCCGCCTCGCCGTGGGCCCGCCGACTGGATTCCAGTGATTCCGTCAATGCAAACCTTGAATTCAATATTCTCTGCAGGGTTGTCTTTCCCTGCTGGTCCAGAATCCAGATCGCTGTAAAAATTTGCTGAATGCCCGCCGCGGCGCGCTCGGACAGGTCGCGAATCTCGTCAGATACGTATCGGAACTGCCGCTCGTACTGACTGGACTGGGACGCGACAACGGCCGCCTGGAAACTGAGCATGTCAATTTGTTCACGAATCGACTCTACTTCCTGGAACTGGAGCATGACTTCGTCCAGCCGGTTTTGCGTCTGTTCGATCAGTTCGATGCCCTCCGTATAACGGTCTGTCTCGCCGGACAACAAATGGAAGATCGTGTGGGTGTGTTCAGTTCCTGCCTGGACGCTGTTATCAAAATCAACCAACTGCTGGTCGACAGGCTCCAGGCCCGTGACCAGTTCCTGGAATCGTCGTTGAATAATGTCAAAATCCTGTGATGCCTCAGCGACCCAGCTTTCCAATCCCTCCATCGCACGATTTACCGAACTCATGTCTTCGGTCGACAAGGAAACCCACTCGCGTGAATCCCTGATTCGAGTCCGCATCGATGAGTTCTCGTTCTGCATACTGGCCGCTGTATCGACCATCATTCGTACCGCCTGGCCGATCTGGTCTGACACTTTTGACATAGCCTCCAGCTGGCCGCCAAGGTCCTGCACCCGGTCCGTCAGCTCACGCAATCGATCCGCAACCAGATGGATCTGTTGGCTGTCCCTTTGCGTACGCTGCTGGAACCGGAGGGCGATTTCCTGCAGCCGCGCACGTTCATCCTTGACATCCCAGTACGCGGCCAGCAAACCTTCAAAGAGGCGGCGCAGTCGCAG
>JBFJWU010000587.1:0-1715 GCA_041623475.1 bacterium
CAGAGTCCTGCAGGCCCAAGAATCAGAAACGACGGAATGACTGGCAAGATTGGCAGGTTCAGTCGACGGGCGAGTTGATCCAGATTTGCGACGACAATCGTCTGCTCCTCTGCGCCGACAACGGCGAATGGAATAATCGGAACCTGACTGGAAAGGGCGATTTCAATAAATCCGACATTAAATCGCTGCAGTTGGTACTTCTTGCGAATGGTTTTACCCATTCCCCGCGCCCCTTCCGGAAAAACCGCGACGAGGTCCCCGTTGCTCAGTAGATCTTCGAAGTTTCGACGGTGCCCAATCACCTGACCGACCCTGTGAACCAGAACCGACAACCACGGGACGTCAGCCAGCATCATCTCGGCAACAGCACGCATTGCGCGAGGAGGATTTGCTTTTTCCATCAGGTCGATGCCAACCATCATTCCGTCAAAGGGAAGGAAGCCGCTGTGGTTCCCGGCCAGAATTGCCGGTCCGGAGTCAGGGATATTGTCGTGCCCGACGCTGTTAACCCTGAAGTAATACTTGTAGAGGACCCGCAGGATGAGGTAGGCAAGAAGCCCGGACTCGCGTTCCTGTCCGAATTGATCATATCCCCAGCCCTGATCAGCAAAAGGAATTGTCAGGATTTGTTCCGTCTTTTCCTGTCCGAGTATCCGGGTCGCCAGCTTCCTGACACGTCGGCGCTGGTCCGGTGTCACCGTTCAGGGCACCCGACTTGCTGATTTAGGTCCATTGATCAGAGTCCGGATGTATAGAACAAGTGATTGAATCTCCAACTCGGTAAGATCCCGACCCAGGCTGGGCATCAATGGTGACAGCCCTACAGCGTAGCCCCCTTTGCGAATTGCGTCGGCGATCTGCGTGTCGGTTGCTGCTTGCTGCCACCCAAGGTCTGTGAAGTTCCGGGGCCGTTTACTGAGATTCTTGCCCAGCGGGCCATCGCCCTGTCCCTGGAAGCCGTGGCATGCGACACAGCGCTGGCTGTATACTTCCAGTCCCCTGGCCGAAGATGGCAATTCCGTTGCTGGTTTCGATTCCTCTGCAGGGCAGGCTTGCGTTCCACCCAAAACCGTTGCGATCACGGTTGCCGCCAGTATTCCCAATTTCTCCCGAGACTTCACGACCGCTCCTCTCTACGTTGGCCTTTGTTCAGCTTAGTCGGATTCAACACAAGGATCCTTGACCAACATCAATGATTGACCAGCTATTATCGCGTAGTAATAAACGCAACAACCCGTCACGGCGGGTCAGGGAAGGGCGGTTGAATACGATGTCGTGGACACCGTTTTCAATAGGAGAGATTGCGCAGATTCATGAAAGCTATGGTCGTTGTTTGGATGCCGTTCCAGACTTGTACGGGGACTTCTATGATCGATTGATGGCCTCGGACCCCGATATTCCGCAGCTATTCCAGAACACCGACTTGCAGAAACAGAAACAACGCCTGAAACACGGGATTTTGGGGCTGATCCTGTATGCCGAAGGCCACAAATTCGGGCCTGCAGCGGTGGAGAATCTTGGTGTGATGCACGACAGGCACCACGCCAATGTTGCACCGAGGCTTTACGACATCTGGATCGATACGTTCCTGGATCTGGTCGCCCAGGCCGATACACGGATGACCGAGGAACTGATGATCCTGTGGCAACGGGTCCTTCGACATGGGACACGAGAGATGGCCCGGAAATTCTGATCTTGCCGTTTACCGGTCTGGC
>JBFJWU010000588.1:0-1704 GCA_041623475.1 bacterium
CACAAATGCCATAAACAGAGCCAGGACGATCAACGTAAAGATTGTCATTTCGCCGGTCCTCAGGAACTCAACGGTATTGCCCAATGCACTTGGCAGTGCGACAACAATACCCGCGTAAATAACCAGGCTGATTCCATTGCCGATACCGCGCTCGGTCATCTGCTCGCCCAGCCACATTAGAAACGCGGTTCCGGTCGTCAGAGTCAATGCAGTCATCAACTGGAACTGCAAACCAGGATTGGCAACAACAAGTTCGCCCCCGGGCCCTTGCATTTGTTCCAGTCCGGCAGCGATAAAGAAACTTTGAAACAGGCTGAGCGCGATGGTCAAATAGCGCGTGTACTGAGTGATCTTGCGCCGACCCAGTTCGCCTTCCTTTTTTAACTGTTCGAGTTGCGGGACCGCATACGTCAGCAACTGGAGAATAATTGAGGCACTGATATAGGGCATAATGCCCAGCGCAAAGATCGAAAAACGCTCGAGGGCCCCACCGCTGAACATGTTAAACATTCCGAACAACGAATTCGCTGCGGTATTGAAGAACTCGGACAGTGCTCCCGCATTGATACCCGGAGTTGGTATAAAGCAGCCAAGCCGATATACGGCGAGCATCCCGAGTGTAAACAGGATCCGGTTACGAAGTTCGGGAATGGCCGCAACGCCGGCGCCAGCGCCAGCGCGCATCAGATCAGCTCCACGGACCCACCGGCAGCCTCGATTTTGGCCTGCGCTGACTTGCTGATTCGTTCAACTTTCACGGTCAACGCATCGTTGACATCGCCCGAACCGAGAACCTTTACACCGTCCTGGATTTTCTTCGGAATCAATCCTTTACTGGACAGCCATTCACGATCAACGACCGTCCCGGCCTCAGCAATTCCCAGGTCACCCAGGTTGACGATTACGAAATCCTTACGGAACGGGTTTTTGAAACCGCGTTTTGGCACACGGCGATAGAGCGGCATCTGGCCGCCCTCAAAGCCTCGCACGGTTTTGCCACCGCTGCGACTCTTCTGGCCCTTTGTCCCTTTGCCGGCGGTTTTTCCCCAACCGGATGCCGCACCGCGGCCAACCCGTTTGCGATTCTTCTTTGCCCCCTTGCGAGGACCAATATTACTCAGGTTGTACACGATTAGCTCTCCTCGACCTCTACCAGATGACGAACCTTGAAAATCTGTCCGCGGATTTCCGGCGTGTCGGGACGCTCGACGGCCTGGTGAGGCCGGCGCAGACCAAGGGAATTAACTGTCTTGATATGCTCTTTGCGTTTGCCTGCCAGACCCCGAACAAGGCGAATCCGGACCGTTCCCGAAGATTTTTTTGCTGCCGCCATCTGTTACGCTTCCTTGCGGACGTAATCCAAACGATCAATATCAATCCCTCGGCGAGCGGCGACCATCTCTGGCGTCCGCATCCTGTCGATCGCCTGAAAGACAGCTTTGACCGTATTATGGGGATTATTCGACCGAATCGACTTTGTCAGAATGTCTTTGATACCTGCCAGTTCCAAAACGGCACGAATCGCGCCACCCGCAATTACACCAGTACCAGGACTGGCCGGGCGCAACAAAACCCGTGCGGCACCGAATTTGCCAACAACCGGGTGAGCAATTGTGGAATCGACGCGAGGTACTTCGACCATTCTGTTTTTTGCTTTTTCGATAGCCTTGCGGATTGCATCCGGAACCTCGGGTGCCTTGCCCA
>JBFJWU010000589.1:0-1699 GCA_041623475.1 bacterium
GGGAAACCTTGATGGCATCTGCCGAAATTCCTGTCGCGTTCCGCAAGAATTATTCCGGGGGCGCACCGACCGAGGCAGCGTCATGAACGTCCTGATGGGGAATACCTATTTCCTGAAACGCGACCCGTCAGTCTGGTCAATGCGACAACCCTATGCCCCACTGGGCACCCTGATTGCGGCGGCAATGGTCCGGCAGGCGGGACACAATGCGACATTGTTTGACGCGACGCTTGCAGATGACACCCGGGAATGGACAGATCACTTGCATAGTGGCTCTGTCGATGTTGCCGTCATCTATGACGACAATTTCAACTACCTGTCGAAAATGTGCCTGCTGACAATGCGTGAGGCAGCCCATGACATGCTGGGCGCGGCCCGGCGCGCCGGCGTCCCGGCATTGATCTGCAGTGCCGACTCCAGCGACCAGCCTGCTGCCTATCTGGCCGCGGGTGCCACGGCCGTGATCCTGGGTGAAGGCGAATCGACGTTGGCAGCGGTTCTGGCAGATGCTGAAAGGTCCGGATTTCCAGACTTGCAGAGCCGCCCCGGGCTTGTCCTGTCCAGTGACCCGGCGTATCGTACGCGGGCGGACCTGATCACGGATCTTGATAACCTGGCGCGTCCTGCGTGGGATCTGGTCGATATCGAAGCGTATCGCCGGATCTGGATGCGGCACCACGGCTACTTTTCGATGAACATGGTGACCACTCGCGGATGTCCGTACCATTGCAACTGGTGCGCGAAACCGATCTGGGGGCAACGCTACAACAGTCGCTCGGCAGCAAGTGTGGTCGCCGAGCAGGCATCGTTGGTTCAGCAGTTCAATCCCGACCATATCTGGTTTATGGATGACATCTGGGGCCTTAAACCAGACTGGATTGCCGAATACGCCAGCGAAACTGGCAGGCTGGAGTGCCGCCGGCCGTTCAAATGCCTGAGCCGGGCGGACCTGTTGCTACGGAATGGTGAAATCGAAGCCCTGGAAACCGCCGGATGCGACATCGTCTGGCTGGGCGCGGAATCCGGTTCCCAGTCCGTGCTGGATGCGATGGACAAAGGAACCCGGGTTGAACAAATCCGGGAAGCCAGGCAAAAGCTGGCGGCAGCCGGGATCCGCGTCGGGTTTTTCCTGCAGATGGGTTACCCGGGCGAAACATTGGACGATTTGCGCTCGACCCGGCGAATGGTCAACCAGTTGATGCCGGATGAAATAGGTATTTCCGTTTCCTACCCGCTGCCGGGCACCCCATTCCATGACATGGTCAAGGGCCAGTTGGGCGACAAGAAAAACTGGCAGGACTCGGCGGACCTGGCGATGTTGTATCGAGGTCCGTATCGAACCGAGTTTTATCGCCAGTACAAGCGGGTCATCAGCCGTGGATTCCGGGTTCGGCAGGCGTTCCGGCGACTGACCGGCCAGACCCGTGCTGTGGACCGGAACTTTTCAAAGGCGCGAGAACTGGCCGTACTTCTGTACAGCGTTATCGTCTGGGCCTGGTCATCTGCAGCTGCATCGATCTGGCGTTACGTTCCCCACCAGGGGATCCACGCCCTGCCCGAACGCTTGAGTCCAAACCAGGCGTCGACACCGTCGCCACAGGAGTAGCACGTGTCCACGCGCCGCGTTCCCGTGCTGTCACCTGAGCAACAAGAACAGGCCGAGCTTTACTTGTCGATTCGCAAACAGGAAGGCCGTCTA
>JBFJWU010000590.1:0-1697 GCA_041623475.1 bacterium
GATCGACGAGGATATCGATATCATTCATGGCTCGCAGGTGTGATTCCGGATACAGGTTGGACGACGTCCACGCGCCCTTTAACGGGATCGCGGTAATGCCTCGCCCGGCAAGCTCATCGACCAACGCGGCGCAGGTGTCTGCGATCTGTGCGCAGGCGGTCCGGGTGGCTGCTGCCCAACTGGCAAAGGACGGATTCGGTGACAAAATATCGTGCCTGGCCAGAAATTCCGGGAACGCGGCTAACCCTGCGTCACCCAGCGCCTGCCCCAGTCGGTCCGGGTCGTGATTCAACAGGGACTTTATCTGCCCCGGGGCCTGCCCGGTTGCTACCGACATCAGCCGGAAAAAGTAATCACCCAGTTGCCGGGGCTCAATCCGCGTCATTCGTTCGTCCGTTGTGCCTCTCAGCATGATTCGGTGCCCGTTTTCTTGCGCGCCGCTGTTAAAATCAATGTGTGAATACCGTCCCGCCAGATCTCAACGAGTTACAATCCGACCGACGGCAGGTCGTCTCGATTGCGGTGCGGCTGCTCGCAACGGCATCGGCGGTGACCCTTTTTCCCGGTACTGCGGCGGCACCACCACCGGGCTCGCAGCCTGGCGAAGGCTGTACACCCCCAGGTCAACCTCGACGACCACAGGACCCGCCCCCGTGTGTTCCTGGCGGCTGATCGCTGCTGGTTCAGTTCGGCACAAGGTTAAGCGACCCGGATAAGAACGAAACAAGCTGATCCGCAGCATCGTCGACCCCGTTCGCTGGATCAAATCGATACCACGGGACGGCAGCCAGTTTCCACACTTGACGCCAGTGCCGGATACGAGGTCGTTCCAGCCAGAAATCATCTCCCGGCATCGGTGCCACCGGCGCAAATCCAGCGCCAGTTCGCTCTGGCGAAATGTTGATCGCGGCGATGACCTGTCGCCAGTTTGCTTCGTTGGACAATCGTTGGTCCGAAAAATGCGTCAGGACCATCTGGCGTTCCCGCCCCGCCAGCCAGAACGGATAGCTGAACGAGTCGGCAACTCCTGCCGATTCGTTATCCTGCAGCTCAACGGGCCTGGGGATGCCCTGCAGGCCGGTGGGCATAAGTTCGGTCATGTCATCTGAACCGAGCCGGTAGCCGCGGCGGGTCAACTGCCTTGCCAGCGTCGATTTTCCGACACCGGACGGGCCGTGGAGCAAGATGCCTCTGCCATCGGCAACCCCGATCAGTGCACCATGTATGACCGGACGGCCAGAACCCTGGCGGATGGCCTGGCGCAGCGTCCAGTCCCAGACGCGAGCGACATCGCCGGGATCGCAATCCAGTTCACCGACTGGTGTCGTAATCCGGCAGGTGTCTGGATCCAACCTGGATACCGAATACGTCGTCTCTCGACCAGTGGCAGAACTTCTGAATTGTGACAAATAGGCCTCGGTCCAGGGAACAAGATCGTCCGGGGTCCAATGGAACGTGATCCGGTTATTGCCCAGTTCTATCGTCTTTTGCACGAGTTCTGTCCTGTGTGATTTCGATCGTGTGTGATCGCGCTCACATTTGCGCAAATTCCAGCCGATTCGCACCCGGATTTGTGATTCTGCTCACAGTTTGCCGAACCATTGGAGCCTATGATCATCCTTGAACGAACCGAATGCGAGGTTTTCATGGACGGTTCAAGTGCCTGGATCATTGTTGTTATTGTCGCGGTTGCCGGA
>JBFJWU010000591.1:0-1689 GCA_041623475.1 bacterium
AGGCTGAAATCGGCAAGAGCCGAATTGTCGTCGTCGGGATGGCACAGAACCCGCACTGCCGTCGGGCGCGCCGAATTCTGGACATGGCCGGACGCAACTATGCCTATCTGGAATTTGGCAGCTACCTGAACAATTGGCGGCGTCGAAACGCATTAAAGATGTGGACGGGGTGGCCAACGTTTCCAATGGTCTTTGTTGACGGTGTCCTGATTGGCGGGGCCGACGAACTGACCACCCTGATCAAGAACGGCGAATTAGACCAGTTGCTGGCCGGGCCGGCAAACGGCGCAGGGTCGACCGCCAGGTCCCCGGTTTGACCCTCGTTCTGGCGTCAGTCCTGGCGGTCGCCGCGTTTATCGTGGCTGGTGCCGCACTGTACCTGGCTGTGCGTGCCGGCCGTGCCGTGGCAGGGCTGGATGAATTGGAAAAACGGATTGACCGAATGGCACAGGGATTCCGGGAAGAGCTTCATGCCGAATTGCGAACGGATCGAATTCAATTGGCCCGGCTGGCATCAGGAAATCTGAGGATGTCTGACCTGCAGGGAAATCGCCCGTTTCGCGAAGTGTTGTTTGCAGAGCTGCAGGCAACGATCGCGGCTGGCGCGAATATTGCAATTGTAGATGTCCGTGAACCACACGAGTTCGTTGCCGGTCACGTTCCGGGCGCTTTGAATATTCCGGTCAATTCAATCCCGGGGCGGATTTCGGAGATCCCGGGAAACGTCGATGAAATTTTCGTATATTGTGCCCGCGGGCAGCGGTCGGCTGCGGCCAGCGATTACCTGGCCCGGCAATCGGGTTACCTGAATGTCGTTAACGTTGGCGACGCTTTCGGAAACTGGGCCGGGCCGCTAGAGCATTAGATCAGTCCGGCGACTGAGGCACGCTGGTGTGCGTCTGCCAATCACGGTTTGTTATCAATCGGGCGCCGCGCTTGAATGTCACGTAAGACCAGGCCCAGGTCACGACAACAAACAGTCGATTTCGAAAGCCGGTCAGGTAGTAGACGTGGATAACCAGCCATAACAGCCAAGCAATCGGGCCACCGAATTTCAACCAACTGGTCTGGACAATTGCGCGACTGCGACCGATCGTTGCCATTTGCCCCTTGTCGACATAGCGGAACGGCTTCCTTGGTTTGTCTTTTTCAAGTTCGTTTCGGATTAACTGTCCCAGGTACCGGCCCTGTTGCAGGGCAACCGGTGCCAGTCCCGGCAGGGGCTGGCCGTGTCGATCAGTCGCCATTGCCATGTCGCCGGCGACAAACACATTGGGGTGTCCGGCTATACTCAGGTCTTCGCCGACGATCACTCGGCCTACG
This sequence comes from bacterium, assembly GCA_041623475.1. Taxonomy (GTDB): domain Bacteria; phylum J088; class J088; order J088; family J088; genus JBFJWU01. The sequence goes on from JBFJWU010000591.1 coordinate 1,324, forward strand.
CGATCCTGCTGCGCACCAAGGGATTTGCCGACTGGTTCGGCCTCGACCCCGGCTGCCCAAAGGACCGTTGCGGCCTCGACACGCTCGGAACCCACGTCGACCCCATGCGGATCGACATTGCTGACCAGCGAGTTGGTCCAGATCTGCACACCCAGTTTTTCAAGGTCTCGGGTGGCGCGACTGGCCAGTTCTGGTGCGAACGTTGGCAGGATCCTGGATCCGCCTTCGATCAACATGATTCGAGTAAGTTTCGGATCAACATGCCGGAAATCCCGGGCCAGGGTAAAACGGCTCATTTCGCCAATTGCGCCCGCAAGCTCGACGCCTGTTGGTCCGCCGCCAATAATGACAAACGTCAGGAGTCGG
>JBFJWU010000592.1:0-1667 GCA_041623475.1 bacterium
CCATCTTGGTTTCCCAGTAGACAGCGGAACCATTGCGGTCCCGCATCAGGAACGGAATCATCCGTCGAACATTGGAAACAACTTTTACGTAATCACCATCAGGGCGCCAGCGAAACGGCATAGGTTTGAGCTCCGGGTCAGTGTCCGATCGTACCCATTTTTTAACACAAATGGCGGCAGGGTACGAAGCACGGCCATTGCGACGACCGTATAACGGCATCCAGGGGCCAGCGCGGCTGTCGGTGATAAACCGGTCTTACCAATTAACTTTTTTGTCATACCAATGGCAGCAGGCGGGCTTGTGTCCGGATTATCCCCACCGCTACCATACGCAGATCATTTTAAAACAGGTGTTTTGGATTGGCTGCCTGGCAGCGCCGTCCAGCACAATGCGGCCAGGAGGCCCAAGTGGATATTTTTCAGCCAGCGTACAACTACATGGAACCGTCATTCGCCCGGATGGCCGGGATTTATCCGTTCTTTCATCCGCTGGAGGCCAGCGAGGGCGCGACTGTTCAGTTCGAAGGCCACGAGATTGTCATGATGGGGTCGAATAACTACCTGGGCCTGACGCATCACCCTGATGTGCTGGCGGCCGCCCACAAGGCGGTTGACGACTATGGGACCGGCTGTACCGGATCCCGTTTCCTGAATGGCAACCTGCTGCTGCACCACCAGCTGGAAGAAGAACTGGCCGAGTTCTTTGGCTTCGAGCAGGCCCTGGTCTTTGCATCGGGGTTCCTGGCCAACCTGGGCGTTCTGTCGACCCTGGGGAACACGCCTGGCGCGGTCATTTTCTCGGAACGGGAAAACCACGCCAGCCTGATTGACGGGACGCGGCTGGCCGAATGTGATGTCCGCGTTTTCGATGATCCGGAAGACCTGGACCGGCAGATGGCTGGCCAGGACAACTGGAACCACGCGCTGGTCGTGACCGACGCCGTCTTTTCCATGACCGGCCGCGTCGCCGACCTGCAGGCATTTGCGGCGCTCAGGCGCAAGTACGGATTCCGCTATTACGTTGACGATGCCCACGGTATTGGCGTATTCGGGCCGTCCGGCCGGGGCGCGGTTTACGAGCAGGGCATCGAGGATGATGTTGACCTGTTGTTTGGTACCTTCAGCAAATCGCTGGCCAGCCTGGGCGGATTTGTTGCCGGCGAGGAGAAAGTGATTGACTACCTGCGCCACAAGACGCGCTCGTTGATCTTTACCGCCGGGTTGCCGCCAGCATCTGCCGCAGCGGCCCTGGCGGCGCTGCGGGTGATGCGGCGCGAAGGAGATGAGATCAAGGAACGGGTCTGGGACAATGCCCGCTACTGGAAAGCCGGCCTGGACAGCCTGGGGTACTGCACCATGGGCTCGTCGTCGCCGATTGTACCGGTGATGATCGGGTCCGAGTCACTGGCATTCCGGGTCGCCCGGGACCTGCTGGACCTGGGGGTCTTCGCCATTCCCGTACCGTACCCGGTGGTTCCCTGCGGCCAGTCATTGATTCGCACCAGCGTCATGCCCAGCCACACCCGTGCCCATCTGGACCGGGCACTGGATGCGTTTGCGACCGTACTCAAGCGTTATTCAATTCCCGAGTTCGACATGAACAACCTGCCGGTCGCCGACAGCGAAGACTGGTCCTGGTTTATGCCCCAGCAGGTGCAGCAGCCGGC
>JBFJWU010000593.1:0-1658 GCA_041623475.1 bacterium
CGCTCAACCCTGCGGGCTTTTTTGCCGAGCCTGTGGCCCTGCGAAACCTGTTGCCAGCGGTCACGGTTTTTGAAGCGCAGACGTCCACCGGCAATACCGGCGAGTTCTACGATCTGGCGATCGAATGCGAGCTGAATGCGACGGTTGAGCAATGGGCGAACCCCAGCGAGGACGGCCTGCCCGCCAATGCACCAGTCCGTGCGGTGTGCGGCCAGGGCAGCGGAGGCGACGGGATGCAGAGCAAGCGTCTGTTTTTCCGGGCAACGACTGGCCCCGAGGCGATTGAAAGCGGGTCTGGTGTTGACTATGTCCATTTCCGGACGCTTGTCGGCAAGAACGAGGTCAATACGTTTGCCGAGCCGGATGCCTTTGCGCTGTACGACGTTGCTGACCTGGCAAGCCCGACCACGCGGTCCATCGAATTTGCCGAGGGCTTGGGTCCTGTCGATGCCGACATCATTCCGCTTGATCCGGACAATCGAACCGCGGCAGACGTGCGGGTGGAATCAGACGGGTTCCTGATCTACGTGTTGATGCAGACGCCGGACTTTGGCAATACCATTTACCTGGATCCAACGGGGTCCGGGACTGACTTTAAAGTCGGCACCAATGAATCCCTGAATCTGGTCCTGTCGGATGTCTGGGTACTGGTAGGGGACCAGGTGCTTAGTTTGATTGCCGAGTTGAGCGAAGAATAAACTCCGCGCACTCGGCTATTTTTTTCGCCGCCGACCGGCCGTTCGCCGTTTGCTCTTTTTCCGGTTTGTTGCGCCGGCAACCCGGGCCAGGCGGTGTCCCAGTTCGGTGTGAATACTGTTGTCCAGTGCCCGACGCAGTTCGATGTCGACGACCGTCTGTGCCATCGGCCGGACACGTTGGACGAAGTCGGTCAGGCGGTGCAGGTCCTCGCTGGGGGGGATTTCGTCCCCGTACTGATCAAATACTTCATCAGACACAAGCTTGACAAATCGATCGGCGATGCGTTCGACGTCGGCGCGCAGCTGTGACAACTGAATCAGGATCGTCGACATGGGAATGCCGACCCGGACCAGTTCGGCACCGACACTTAACAGGCCGGGACTGGGGGCCATATAACGGTCTCCGTCCAACTGCAGCAGGCCCAGCTTGACCGCCTGTTCAATGATCATCGGGTCCAGGTCGGGGCCGAACCTGTCCAGCAGTTCGGCTTCGGTCAGGTAGGTGGGCATTTCGCTGGCCAGAGGTGATGTCAATGCCGATTCCAGTCCCATCAGCGCCGATACGCTTTTGCCCTGTTCGACGGCCTGCATCATGTCGGAAATGTGGCGAAGGGCATATCCCCGGTCCAGCAATTTCTGGATGACTTTCAGCCGGGCCAGGTGGACGTCCGTATAGACATTGGCCCGGCCGACGCGCTGCGGTGCGGGCAGAAGGTTCTTTGCCTGGTAGGCGCGAACATTGCGGACATTGCTGCCGGCCGCGTGGGCCAGTTCGTCAATCGTGTATTCAGGCATTGTGGTCAACTCGTTTTCCGTTGGTCTTCCTGCGATTGCCCTGGTTAATATTGTTGTAGTATCGGTTGATGCGGTCCGCAACGGCTGCCGGGTTGCTGCTGATGACCCAGTGGCTGCCGGGTATCTCTTCAACCTGGATCCGGTCGCACCAGGGCATCGCCGCCC
>JBFJWU010000594.1:0-1652 GCA_041623475.1 bacterium
AGGCTGTCGAGGAAGACCGGTTGGGCAACTATGTGGTCCCGGCGGGCACCACCGTGATGCCGTCATTCTTCGCCGTCCAGCGGCACCCGGGGTTCTGGGATCAGCCGGACCAGTTTGTGCCAGAACGATTCCTGCCTGAGAATGCCGGAACTATCGAAAAGTATGCATACTTGCCATTTGGGGCTGGCCCCAGGACTTGCCTGGGAAACCATTTTGCAATTGCCGAGGGGCAGGTGATGTTGGCCACGCTGGCGCAGCGGTTTGATTTCAAGCTTGTATCGTCTGCAAACACGGGACCAAACAGGTTTGCGGGAAGTCTCAAACCGGCTCGACCGGTACGCTTGAAACTTCGGTCGCGATTGAACTGACACGGTGTTGGATTCCTGTCGTACCATTTCGTCAGGAATTGGCGTACCCCTTAGCGCAGAAGGGTGGGGCAGCTATGACAGGTCTTTTTACGGTACTCACGCCTGTCAGGCGGTTGGTGGGCCAACAGGCGAAGGCCGACCGGGGATCATTATCAAGTTGCAAAAAGATAGATGAACTGCATCCAGCCGACACCCATGCCGATTAGTCCACCGATCAACAGCAGGAGCCATTCTTCCTGCTTGAAGACGCTGCGCAGGATGGCTTCGTAGCTTTCATCGTCCAGGACCTGCAGTTCGTTCTTGATCCGGTCTTCGATTCCCAGACGTTCGATAATGGTGGCCTCAATTTTTTCCGAATTGGCGTCCACATATGAAATCGCCGCCCTGGCGATGACCGCATAGTCCAGGTTCTCAATCAGATCGTGGCCAACCATTTGCCGCAGTGGGTGTTCGGCCAGTGACGCATCCAGCTTCTGGATCGCGTTGCGGATGAACTGTCCAACGGCGTCAGTCCGGGGGCCGTGGAGGACATGTTGCGCCAGCGCCTGCGGGTTGTTCAATAATGCGGCAAAGTCCGCTGCCATTGCCTCGGTAATCTCGGACCGGCGGCGGTGAAACAGGCCCTGAAAGGTAACCGGTCCGACTTTCCGGGGTTGTTTCGGTTCCATAATCAAAAGCAATGCCGCCCAGTTGGTGAAGTAGCCAACAAGAAACCCGGTCACCGGCAGCAGCCACCACACCGGAAGAATGATCCACGCGACCATCTGGACAATCCCGAAAGGGACGCCAAAGTAAAGCCCGCTGCGGCGAACCAGCTGGATTTCCGGGGTTGCCATGTTTTTGATAATACGAACGATGACATCGGGGTCCTTGCTGAGCTCGGCATACAGAATCGATTCAATGTCGATCAAGTCTGTTGCCTGGCGTTTGAGGTCCTCGATAATCGACGGAAACCGCGGACGAAGCAATGCAAGGACATCGTTGACCGCAGACTGCTTGTTGTCTGCGGTCAGGCCTGACCAGAAGTTTGCCATTGGCGGCGGGGCCAGGTCTGCCACAATGGGGTCCAGGTCCGATGCGCTGATATCCGTGGCAAGGTCGACCAGTTCGTCGTTATCAATTTCATTCACCAGTTCGTCAAATTTGATCAAGTTGTCGGCGATCAGGCTGGCTGCAATTGAAGCTGCTTTCGGTGTAAACCGGGGTATCACACCCTGCCAGCCCAGGAATGGTGGGATGCCGACGAACTGTTTGGGGTGAAACAGCATCAGCACGGCCAGGGCG
>JBFJWU010000595.1:0-1632 GCA_041623475.1 bacterium
ACCCAGAGCCTGCACACCAACAGCCTTGACGAAACTTATGCCCTGCCAACGGAGGAAGCCGTAGCCATCGCCCTGCGGACACAGCAGATTATTGCCCACGAATCCGGAGTCGACGGGACAGTCGATCCGTTTGCGGGCAGTTGGTTTGTTGAATCACTGACTGACACGATGGAAGAACAGGCGATGGAGATTATTCACAAGATCGACGCGATGGGCGGTATGATTGCAGCGGTCGAAGAGGGCTTTCCCCAGAAATTGATTTCTGAAAGTGCATTCCGGTTCCAGCAGCAGGTGGAGCGTGGCGAACGTACGATCGTCGGGCTGAACAGATTCAGAGGCGAAGACGGTGCCCCGATTCCAGTGCTGCACGTTGATGCGGAAGTCGAACGGCAACAGATCGCCCGCCTCCAGGCTGTTCGCGGCCGCCGCGACCAGGCAACGGTCGACCAGGCATTGGCCGCGATCGAATCCGCCAGCCGGGCGGATGACAACGTCTTTCCGGCAGTGCTGGCGGCAGTCGAGGCATACGCATCTGTCGGCGAGATTTGCGATGTGTTTCGCAACGTCTACGGAATCTATTCGGACCCAGCCTACTTGTAATTTTTCAAACACTGTCTCATTTGCGCAGCGCAATGGCGCAGCCGACGCCCCACCGTAAGCCGCTGCAGTAAATACGTTTTTTAGGAATACAACCTGCCGTTTTTCCTTGACAAAGCAAGTCTTTGTCGATACGATGATCTAAATGGATGGATTACTGTCCATTGGTGGGCCGCGCGCGCCTGGCGCGCAGGAAGGAGATCAGAAATGGGCGAACAACTGAGCCCTGACCAACTGCAGCAATTGCTGGACGCGGATGCGTCACCCGTTGTGAGGGCAGCCGTGCGACGGTTATGGCTGCAAGGACGTCCGGTCTACGAAAAACTGGATGGTCGCCGTTACGCATGGTGGCCGGACGGACGCTTGGAACCAACCGACGGCTCAGGCCCCAGTTACTTCGCGGACACAACTCGCCTGAAATCCGCCCAACCCAGCTGACTCATCCATTGGTCGATCAGCCACCGACCTGATGCATATGGTGGCTGGGCACAACCGGAATGTCCCGGTTAACTGCCAGGAATCCGGGCCCCTTGCCGGCAAGGTGGCGGCGGATCTCGTTCAGGACCTGATCGGATCGTCCAGATTTCAAATGTTCGCGGATCTGGACACCCTGTCGATCAAACAGGCAATTCAGGAAACGTCCGTCTGCGGTCAACCGCAGTCGATCGCAATCCCGGCACAATGTCTGGCTGACGGTCGGAATGATTCCAAAAACATACCCGCCCAGGCCCGGGATCTCCCAGCGACGGCTGGTACTGCCGGGAGGGGTGGACAGTTCATTCAGCTGACCAAAGTGATCCGAGACAGTCGCCAGTAGTTGCTCCATCCGGACCACCCCGTCCAGGCCCCACTCATTGCCAAACGGCATGTATTCGATGAACCGGAGCTCCACGCCCAGTTGCCTGCCAAAATCCAGCAGCGCCAGGATTTCGTCGTCGTTTTGCCCACCAATAATGACGGCGTTCAGCTTGACGTCCAGATGATCACGCCGCAAAGCCAGTTCATCGATTGCCCGCCGTACACGGTCAAGTTCAT
>JBFJWU010000596.1:0-1623 GCA_041623475.1 bacterium
AGTGTCGCCGGAACGGCCTATCCTCGTGCAGCCCAGGTTGGGCTACGCCACCGCCGTTACCTGCCCCTGTTTACCCTTATGCTGGCTGTAAACCTGGCAATAATGTCCGCCCTGATCTGGTACAGGCCCCTGGCGGCATTGATGGTGTACGTCCTGCCGATGGCGACCGGCCTGGTCTTGATCGCCCACGCAACCTACCAGCACCACGCGGGGCTGGAAACAGATGACCCGTTCCAGGCATCGCACAACATCATTGACCCGATGTATAACATCCTGACCGGCAACCTGGGTTACCACACCGCACACCATCTGAAAGGCGGCCTGCACTGGTCCCGCCTGCCCCGATTCCACGCGTCAATTGCCCACCGGATTCCCGGCGACCTGTATGACAAACCAGGATTTCCATTCAAGCAATTGACCTGGCTGGCAAAATGGGTGGGGATCGAGCCGCAGGCCGTCAGTCGCTGATTTTGCGAACCACCTGCAGTCGCAGCTTTGCTCGAGGTCCGGCAGCTTTCAGCAAATAGCCTGGGTATCACTCAATTTGGGCAACTGCCGCCGAAAATTGTTTTCAGTCAATTCAAATTGTCCAAATATCGCTAAACTGGTTCGGATATGGAGCACGACAACCGCAAACAGATTCGTCTGGCCTGGGCATCACTGATCCTGTTCGCACTGTGTGCCGCAACCGCGTACACCTGGCTGGTCGACGTCTCATTCATCGACGCGCTCTATATGGTCGTCATTTCCATCAGTACCGTCGGTTACGGCGAAACCATTCCAATCGACACGCCCGAATTGAAATTGTTTACGATCGCCCTGATCGGCGGTGGAATTGGCCTGTTTTTCTGGGTCATCGGCGAAACTGCGCAGCTGATCATACGCCAGGAAGTCCGGCTATTAACCAGGAGAAATCCGATGCAAAAGACCATTAATCAATTGGACGGACATTACATTATTTGCGGGTACGGCCGTATGGGTCGGGCCATCACCGAGTCGCTTTTGCACGACAACGGCAAACTGGTGGTGATCGAAGAAAACCCGGAAATTCGATCCGAGCTGGAAACCGATGAGATTCCGTTCATAATCGGTGACGCGGCCAGCGAGGACATCCTGGATGAGGCCGGACTGCACCGGGCCGCGGCGCTCGTCGCCGCGACCGGATCTGACCCCGTCAACGTCTATATTTCGCTCACCGCCCGATCCATGCGGCAGGACCTGCTGCTGGTCGCACGCTACAACGACGAGGGTGCCGAGTCCAAGCTGTTGCGCGCCGGGGCCGACCGCGTCATTTCCCCGTACAAAGTCAGTGCTCGCCAGGCAGCGAGGACGATTCAACGACCAGCCGTCCTGAATGTCATGGAGGCCGCTTTTGGGCCAGATGCGAACCTGCAGTTTGAAGAAATCGGCATCTTTGCAAACAGTCCGTTCTGCGGACATACGATCAAAACCCTGGCTGTCCATGAACGTTTTGACGTCAATATTATCGGCGTCCAAGCGGGCGACGGTAATTTGATCCTGAACCCCGATGTCGACCACAAGATCGACATTGGCGACATCCTGGTTGTCGTCGGTACAATTGCCAACCTCAACCGCCTGGCAGACGCCGCTACCGCAGCGGCC
>JBFJWU010000597.1:0-1621 GCA_041623475.1 bacterium
CACGCCGGCCTCAATCATTCGCCCTGTAAGCGGATTAATCGGGTCCGCCATCAAGATGTCATAGAGGACGTAATCAGGTCGCAATTGACGCACAAATCGAATCGTTCGATCTACAGACTCGTCAGTTTCCTCCGGGTTGCCAACCAGCAGATACGCCGTGGTTCGGATCCCGTATTTTCGACAGGTGGCAAAAGTGTCGATTGCCTGCCCTGCCAATGCCTTCTTCTGAACAGCCCCAAGGATCAGGTCGTCCCCGGACTCAACACCGAACGCAATCAGGTAACATCCTGCGCGCGCCATCCGCCCTGCCAGTTCGTCGTCAATACGATCGACGCGAGTCTTGCAGGTCCAGCGAATGTTCAGCGGCTCAAGAAGCTCAAGGATCGCAAGCGTACGTTCGCGGTTAAGGGTGAAGGTGGGATCGATGAAGTGGATCTCTCGAACAGCCAGCGTGCGTTTCAATCGGTCGACCCGGTTCGCAATTGTTTCGGGCGACTGGTATCGCACAGGCATAGACAGGCAGCAGAATTCGCATGGAAATGTACAACCTCGAGCGGTCTCAATCATCGTCGCCGGTGGGTAGATTCCCATTGGTGGATGCAAACGATACAGGTGGTTCGGCAAGGCGTTATAGTCAGCCTCAATGTCATCATCCAGATTCCGGTATGGGCCTGCGGGATTATCAAATATGGAACCGTCTGAACGCCTGCCCGCCGTTCCGGCAACTTCAGAGAAGTCCCGAGCCCCAGCCGCTACCGATCGGACGATCTCCAAAAACGGCGCTTCGCCTTCTCCACGTACGAAAACGTCGACGCACTCGCCATACCTGACCAGCGCCCCGGCATCAAAGCCAACGCCCGGGCCGCCGACAACAACCGTCGTCCCGGGAAATTCGACCTTTACGGCCCGGGCAATTTCAAACGCCTCTCGCATACTGAGAATCGTGACACTGATGCCCAGCACATCCGGCGCACCGAGCCGACGAAAGCGGTCAAGAAGTTCAGGTATCCATTCGCGTTCAGCAATAATGTCCCGAATCTCGACGTTTTCGAAACCATTGGATTTCAGGTAGCCCGACAACGCGGCTATGCCCAGCCTGGGTACCGGATAAAGGTCGCTTAGGTTGAACTGTAGCCGCCGGCAGGGTGCCATCAGGAGGAAAACAAACGGCGTTTTTTGTGGATTCGGCATGGAACCTAATTCTAGCATGTCACGTACCTGGGACAGTCGGCCCATACGCCGTAATCCCACTGACATCAACGGTTTATCGGCAACGCGCAGGAACTGAGCAGGGCAAATAATTGTCCGGTGGAGCGTTCGCGGTGTATATTGTTTTCGGGCCCCCGGGTGCCGACTTCTGAAACTGACTGAAAATAAGGTCAACGTGCCGAACCATCGCAATATCTCCGGAAAATCAAGGATCAAGATCCTGTATGTTCGGCCGCCAAGGCATTTCTGGCCGATCCTGAACGAGTCTGACAATTTTTTATTACCGTTGGGTTATCCGGCTCTGGCAGCCTGGATCCGTGAGAAATTTCCTGATCAGGTAGATCAGGAAATACTTGACTGTTGCCCCAAGAACATTGGCTGGAAAAGCTTGCGCGGCGAAATAGAATCGCGA
>JBFJWU010000598.1:0-1595 GCA_041623475.1 bacterium
ACGCCGGCCACCAAAGGACCGGACCTGCAGGCTGGCGTGGACCTGCGGGCCAGGATTGCCAGCCTGGGTGCGGACGAGGGCATTTTTGTCGACGACGACGGTCGCCTGCTCGAAGGCATCTGGTCGAACCTGTTCTGGTGGGACGGACCGACCCTGGTGACCACGCCGGACGACGGTCGGATCCTGCCGGGCGTGACCCGGTCCCTGTTGCTGGACCTTGCGGAACAGGCGGGCATTGCGACCGCATTTGCGCGTCCCCGGGTTGCAGACCTCGACGGCTGCGAAACGTGGATTACCAGCGCTGCACGGGGAATTTCGCCAGCGGATGCGTGGATCGACCAGTCGGGAATCCGGCCCGGAACACCCGCGAACTGGCCACGCTGGCAGCAGTTTTGGCGCGAACTGGCCCGGCCCATTGATGCCGATGCAGCGACCACGGCGATTCCTTAGAATATCGGTCTGACCAATCACGACCAGACCGGGATAAACGGGACAAACAATGAGCGAATCACCAGCAAAGACCGTGCTTCATGACTGGCACGCCGACAACGGCGCCCGTATCGTTGATTTTGCCGGCTGGCAGATGCCAGTCCAGTACGGCGGCGCGCTGGAGGAACACCAGGCCGTCCGAACCAGCTGTGGCATCTTTGACGTCAGCCATATGGGCAATGTCCTGATCCAGGGGGAACAGGCCGGTGCGGCCCTCGACCGCCTGACCACCTGGCCGATGTCCGGGCTCCGGCACGGTGCGGCCCGCTACACCGTCTTTCTCAACAAGTCCGGCGGTGCCGTGGACGACCTGATTGTCTACCGCCGCGATGACGACAACTACCTGATCATCTGGAACGCCAGCAATCACCAGAAAAACCTCGACTGGTCAAAACCGGTCTTTGCCGAATACGGCGTCTCGGTCCAGGACTTGACCGACCGGACGGCACTGATTGCGATCCAGGGCCCCAACTGGCGGGACGTTACCGCCGCGGCCCTGCCCGACCTGCCAATGCCGGACAAACGGTTTACATTTACCGAAGCCGACGGCGGCAGCAGCCCGATCATCATCGCCCGTACCGGATACACCGGCGAGGATGGGGTCGAGATCTGGATGCCCGATGACCAGGCGGTCCAGGCGTGGACAGCACTGGTCGATGCCGGTGCCGTCCCCTGTGGCCTGGCGGCCCGCGATTCGTTGCGGATCGAGGCCGGATTGCCCCTGTATGGCCACGAGTTGTCGGACCAGATTGACCCGTTTGAAGCGGGTGTCAAATTTGTTGTAAAATTCGACGATCGCGAGTACATAGGACGGGATGCACTTGCGGCGCGACTGGACGCTGACAACCGTCGGCAACTGGTCGGGATCCGGTTATTGGATCGCGGCGTACCCAGGGAGGGCTACACGTTGCATGACCAGCATGGCAACGACATTGGAACCATCAGCAGCGGCAGTTATTCGCCGATCCTCGGTGCCGGCATTGGCCTGGCGCTGGTGACGCCAACCGGTCCGGATGATCTGGTCGGCACCCGTGGTACCGTCCAGGTTCGCAAGAAATCAATTCCGATCGAATTCGTCAACCCACCTATTCACAAGGCTTAACCTG
>JBFJWU010000599.1:0-1593 GCA_041623475.1 bacterium
CAACGTGTACAGCGCCAGCATGCCGGTCGCGCTGGAAGAACACGGCGATGCGTTGTTCTATTTCAAGCGGCAGCTGGCCTGGATTGGCGTCGGCGGATGCGTATTCGCGATTACATCGCGGATGCCACTGGAGTTCTGGTACAAGGCATCAGTCGGATTGTTTGCTGCAATTGTCCTGGTCGTTGTGGCAATGAAGGTCGGTGGATTCGGTATCGAACGTAACGGTGCCGCTCGCTGGATCGGATTTGCCGGGTTTACATTGCAACCCAGCGAAATGGCAAGGCCGTTGCTGGTGATCTATCTGGCCAAAGTTCTCAGTTCAAAACTTTTCGAAGAAGATCCGCAGCCGGCACACTACCTGGCGGTCCTGGGTGTTGCCGGGTGCCTGATTGCAGCTGTTGCCGCGCAACCTGATTTTGGTGGTGCCGTGTTGCTTGCGGTGGTTCTGGGGACTTTGCTGTTTGTGGCAGGGGCGCCGGTACCGCTGTTGACGGTCCTTGGCATTGCCGGATTGTTACTGGCCGCCGAGGTCATCCTGGCAGGAGACGCGTACCGCCGTGGGCGGCTGGTCGCATTCCTCGATCCCTGGGCCGATGCCGATCGTTACGGATTTCAGCTAATCCAGAGCTACCTGGCGCTGGGGACCGGCGGAATTGTTGGCAAGGGTGCCGGATTGGGTATGCAGAAACTGTTTTATCTGCCCGAAGCCCACACAGATTTTATTTTTTCTGTCATCGGCGAAGAGTGGGGACTGATCGGCTGCCTGGCAGTGCTGCTGGCCGTTGGCTGGATGTTGTGGGAAATTTTCCAGATCGCCCTGCGTGCCGACAAGCATCCGTTTGCCCAGTTGCTGGTCACAGGGTTGTTCGTTGTCCTGGCCGGAGCCTATGTAATCAATTTGTCTGTGGCCACGGGTCTGATGCCTACCAAGGGACTGGCGCTGCCATTGATCAGTTATGGGGGCAGCGCCATGGTCAGTACGGCATTCATCCTGGGGTTGCTGGCCCGGACAGATGTGGAACTGGGGCCGGCGCGATGAACCTGAACGGACAAAAAATTGTTCTGGCTGGCGGGGGCACCGGTGGTCATTTGTATCCGGCAATCGCCCTGGCGGATGCTGTTGATCGTGCCGCGGGGACACCTGTTCTGGTCAGTGGCAATCGTCCCATTGAACAACGGGTCCTTGGCGCGATTGACTATACGGTCGAGCAGATTGGCTCGCGCGGGTTTGCAACGTCTGGAGTCTTTGGGCGGGTCCTGGCAATCCTGTCGCTTGTTCCGGCGGTTGTCCGCAGTCTGGGGATTATCGGTCGCAACCGGCCGGTTATTGTCATCCTGACTGGCGGGTATATCGCCTTGCCGGTGGGGATTGCCGCGATACTGCGGGGCGTCCCCATTGCCTTGATCGAACCGAACGCGATTCCCGGACGGGCGACACGGATCCTGCTTCGCTTCTGTTGTGCTGTTGTTGCACCGCAGGGCGCTCGAATCCGGATTCCAGAAGGAACAACGCTGATCCACGGAGCGCCGGTCCGGCAGGACATCATTGATGCCGGAGCCGGATCAAAATCCGGCGACCAGATCCTGATCCTG
>JBFJWU010000600.1:0-1593 GCA_041623475.1 bacterium
CTGGCTGCGGATCGTCATTTCGTGGATGGGTTGAGGGGGCAGGGTGCATCTGACCCCAGGGCATTGGCGAACCATCTGGCCGAATGGTATCAGGGTCACAATATTTCAGCGCATTGTCTGCTATTGGCCGATCGATTTGGAATCAGGGATTCGAACGTACCCTAGTCCGATTGCCGGACAGACTCCTCGACGATTTCCCGGGCCTGTTCGCTGACGGTTTCAGCCAGTTTTTCCTTGCCTTCTTCACGTATTGCGTCGACGACCACCCGCCCATCGTGCAGGACCCGATCGACATCGGGAGGCGATTCGCCGGTTGCCAGAAGGTAGACGGTGTAGGCGAGGGCAACGACCGCAAGCCCGATGGTTGCCTGAATCGCCGACTTGGCCAGGTTGATAATCAGGACAATTGCGACCAGGGCCCCGGCAATGGCAATAATCGGATAATTGTTCAGAAATGTTGAAATTTCCTGCATCATTGCAACGGCTTAGGTTGAAGCGGGGTAGTCACGTGGTCGTTATTCTACCAGCCTTGTCCCCGGGGATAAATGGCCAGGCACGTATAATGAGGTGCAAATTCAACTCAGGAGACTCTCACTAATGGGCTTGAAAATCAATGGCTGGACCGTCGGGCCGTTTGCGACGAACTGTTACCTGGTCCACGACGAGGAGACTGGAGACGCCATCCTGTTTGATGCCGGGATGGAGCCAGAGCGATTGGTGGACGAAGTACGTGCGACGGGATTCAATCTGGTCAGTCTGATCAATACGCACGGTCACATCGACCACGTGGCCGGCAACCAGGCTATCGTTGACGCCTTCGATGTGCCGTTGTACATCCATGCCGCCGATGTATCCATGTTGTCCAACATTGAGGCGCAGGCACAAATGTTTGGTGTCCAGGCAGTCAACAGTCCGCCACCGACCGCAACACTGTCGGAGTCAGATGTTGTCAAGTTGGGGGCGTGGACATTTCAGTTGTTCCACACACCGGGACATTCGCCGGGAAGTTTGTCGTTCTATGAGCCAGAGCACCAGATCTGCCTGGTAGGCGACACACTGTTTGCCGGCAGTATCGGGCGAACCGACCTGCCCGGCGGCGACTTCGAAGTCCTGGCGGCAAGTATCCGCGAAAAGCTGTATGTGTTACCTGATGAAACAACGATCCTGCCGGGTCATATGGGTCTGTCAACCATCGGCAGGGAAAAACAGGGTAATCCGTTCGTACGTCCCGCCTGAGGACGTGCGGATAATCCGGTGCGGTCAGCGGATCAAAGATGTTCCTGAATAACCTGCCCAGGCAAGACCGAGCCCGGCGGCGTTACTGACAACAACGTACGCGAAGGCCGTGCCGAAGTGACCATCATCGAGCAGGCGAATGGTTTCCAGGCCGAACGTTGAAAAGGTTGTCAAGGCACCGAGCAAGCCGGTGATCACAAATGACCTTAATGAAGGCGACCACTGGGCAGACTCGCTGATTTGCCAGATGATACCGATGGCAAGGCAACCTGTCAGGTTCGCAACCAGTGTGCCCAGGGGAAACCTGGTTGCGCCGAAGGTTTCCGCAGACGCAGAGATTCCAAATCGAAGCAGGGC
>JBFJWU010000601.1:0-1592 GCA_041623475.1 bacterium
CACGGGCATCACTGATATTTTCCAGACATCCGGTCAAAATCGCAAGCAGGGCTTTGACTGACCGTTCACCATCCCGGAACGCCTGTTGCACCTGCTGCAGGGCACGATAGATTCCTGGCGCTTCGGCCCGGGCTGATTCACTGAGATACGCGTTCCGGCTGCTGAGCGCCAGGCCGTCATCGGCGCGGGCGATCGGCACAGCGACGATTTCGAGTTCCATCAACAATTCGCGCGCCATACGCCGGATTATTGCCAGTTGCTGGAAGTCCTTCTCGCCAAAATAAGCCCGATCCGGCAGAACCGCATTAAACAACTTGGTCACGACCGTGGTCACACCACGAAAATGCCCCGGTCGGGCTGCGCCGCACCAGTGCTGCCCCAGGTCATCAACATCGACCCAGGTCAGCCTGGATCCGCCGGTCGGGTACATCTCGTCGACTGTCGGGTTGAAAACCACATCGACATCCAGTTCCGCCAGCAAGGCGCAGTCCTGGTCGAATGTGCGTGGATAGGCGTCAAAATCCTCGTTGGGTCCGAATTGTGTCGGATTGACAAATATACTGGCCACAACCGCATCGTCGCGAACCTTTGCAGCACGCACCAGGTCCAGGTGCCCCTGGTGCAGCGCCCCCATCGTCGGTACAAACCCGACAGAGCGGCCGTCTGCCGCCTGGCGCCGGCTCCACGACTGCATTTCCTTGACCGTACGGATCGTCCTCATTCAGGAAACGCCCCTTCGCGCACCTCACGGGCATACTCGGTCAATGCCGCCACCGCGTCGTGACCCAATTCGGCGTATCGTTTTACAAACGATGGCGTCCGCTCCAGCATGCCCAGGACATCGTGGAACACCAGCACCTGTCCATCACAGTCCGGCCCGGCACCAATGCCGATCGTCGGCACATCGATGGCGTTCCGTACACGGGACGCGACCTGGTCCGGCACGCACTCCAGGACGATCGAAAATACGCCAGCATCCTGCAGCGCTTCGGCATCGCGGACGATCATATCGGCCGCATCCTGTTCCTTGCCCTGTTTGCGATAGCCACCCAGCGCGTGCACGGACTGCGGAGTCAGGCCCAGGTGCCCCATCACCGGTATATCCTGGGATGTGCAGGCCGATATCGAATCGAGGACGCGTTGGCCGCCTTCGATCTTGACCGCCGCAGCACCGGATTCCTTGAGGACCCGAACAGCCGACGCAACCGTGTCACGCGGGCCCAGCTGAAACGTTCCAAACGGCAGGTCCACGACCAGCAACGGGGTATCCATTCCGCGCCGAACGCACTGGGCGTGATAAATCATTTCGTCAAGGGTGACCGCCAGCGTATCGGGGCGCCCCTGGACGACGGTCGCCAGCGAATCGCCGACCAGGACAATGTCAACACCCGCGGCCTGCGCCATTCGGGCTGTTGGCGCATCGTATGCGGTCACAACGACCAGGCGGCGTTCCTGGGCACGACAGGATGCAACCCACGGTACCGTCACCGGCTTCCGGTTGCCCTCGTTTGTGTTGTCAAGATATCCGGACATGGCTGTAACCCCTTGCTGTGCAAGCAAAAAACCAGCTGCAACGGTCCGGCAGGGACCGC
>JBFJWU010000602.1:0-1564 GCA_041623475.1 bacterium
CACACCACGAAATTCCTCGATAAAGCGCCCGCTGCCAAAGCGAACGGGTACGGCCGTGCCGTCGGAATTCTTGTACATGTCCACCCAGTAGTGCAGCGTCGGCTGGACGCCGACCGCCCAGTCGATGTTGTTAATGATGCCGTCCAGATGGACGAACTTTCCATGCGTCCAGGCGCCAGCAACCATGAATCCCCTGTCACGGTCGATGTTCTCGGTATAGTCATCGCAGCCGTCGTGGACACAGCGCCGGGGATACAGGGTTTCCGATTGTTCGGACAAACGCCCGTGGACACCCGTCATAAAAACGTTGGCGCCTTCGCGGTCGACCCAGGGATAGGTGCCCCCCAGGTCCTCGCCGTCGGCGATCAGGTTGCCCTGGGTATCGCGGAACTGGTAGTTGGCAATTCCGTACTTGCCTTGCAGGTTCGGATCAAATGGCGCGTGGGATATCGGATGGAAATCGGTCCACCCGGTCACGTCGCAGGGTTCCGCATCGTCGGGCAGGACTGAATACATCAGGTCATAGCCGCGGTTCAGTTTTTCGCCGGTCTCCGGGTTGGTCCAGTCGCGCAGCACGCCGCCGATCCGGCCCGTCAGCAGGCGTCCGTCGATGGTAACGGCTGGCTCGTCCAGTTCGAACGACGACTCAATCTGCGCACCTGCGACGGGCGTACCCAGTTTGGCATCGATGATCCGTGCATCCGCCGTCTTGGGGTTTTCAACTTCGATACTGACACTGGTTCCGTAAATCTGGAACTTAAAGCCGATGTCAACGGCTGATACGACCGTAAATTCATAACAGTCGTTGGCCGGATTGCCAGCACAGACGACCGGGTTTGGCCGTTCGCCAGGCTGTGGAAATTCCTGGGTGGCATCACAGATGGCGTGGTGGCCAAAGCCGGCAGCCTTGTCCGTTGTCGCCGGTGGGAATGTCACATCGACACTGGCAGTGTTGCGCATGATCTGGACCCCGGGTGGGCCGTCGGTAATATTCGTCGTCAAGGCCTCGGGTGCAAACAACGAAAATGACAACTGGTAGCGAAGTGCGTGACCGGGTTCGCCGGGGCCGTCATCGGCACCGCTGCCGCCTGCTGTCCCGGCCCCCTGGACACGCAGGCCGATGCGACCATCCATCGTCGTCCGCAGCCCCGGAACATACGGGTAGGTAAACTCAACGTCGTCGGAAATCATCGACGTGTCGCGAAAGATCGACGGTTTTTCGGGGTGCGTGTCGTAGCTTTCTGGCCGGGGCGTCGCATCATTGCAGGAGACGGCCAAACCCGCCATCGCCAGTGCCATGCAGGCAGCGCTGATTAGATTCTTCATATCCTGATCCAGTCCTGTATCGTTAACTAAAGCATACTGGCTTTTGGCAGCAAACGTTTGAATCACCGAACGGTGGGGTTTTGACTGGAAAAGAGGATCTATGAATGATGCAACGACATTTGGCAGCAGGACGTCGGCGCTGGATGTGGTCCAGACCTGGTCGCCAGCGGGAAAGAACATTGTTGTGACCGGCGCCAATGCCGGAATCGGGTTTGCGACGGCGCGGGCGCTGGCCGGG
>JBFJWU010000603.1:0-1560 GCA_041623475.1 bacterium
GCAAGCTCCTGGGCGACCTGAAGCCCTCCGAAGGCCTGGCCATGCCCTATGGCGACGAGGCCCGGCTGCCCCGCGAAACGATCGACGCGGTTATCAAATGGATCAACGACGGCGCGCCGGACAACTGACCGCACGGCACCATCGCCACGATCAACGACCCGTGGCGATCAGAAGAATTCCTTGATGCCGATATTGACATCGAACGACAGGCCCTTGTCGGTCAGTGACCGGGCCAGATCAATGCGCGAAAACATGCCGAACGCCGGAATCACCGCCGCCCGCAGCCCCACCCCGGCCGCCTGGGCCACCTCGGCCTGGCCGTCCTTGCCGGCAACACCCACGTCATACAGCATGACCCCCTGGACAAACAGGACGTTCCACAGGTTGTCATGAATCAGGATTCGCGCCTCGTTATTCAACAGCCCGGCACGGGCGCCACGCAGCCAGTTGAACGGGAAACCCCGCAGTCGATCCAGGCCACCGTAGACGATATCATCGGCACTGTGTTTGTTGTTGCGCACATCTGCCTGGCCCCGAAACGCCAGGTTGACCCGTGCATGTGGCCGCAGGAACAGGCGACCCGTAAACGAGCCACCCCAGAAACCTGGTGTACCGGATACGGAAAACTGGCGAAACCCAGACAGTTCAAAATCATATCCCTGGTATCGATAGTCCTCAAAGTCGACCCGGCCGACCTTGACCCCCAGCCGCGGCCGGACGGCAGCAGATCCCGGCGCCAGTCCATCCGGCGGTGCCAGCCCCTGCAATTGCGAATAGGACCGGTCGTAGGTCAGGATGCCGATACCGGGGCTGACCGGCACACGGGCAAACTCGTCAATGTTGACCCAGACAATGGTGTCCAGTTGCAGCGTTTCGACCTGGATGTCGCTGATCGTCGCATCGGTGTCATAGGCGTAGTACGAATCAACATAGAAATCGCGACCGCCGCTGGCCTCCAGTCGGTGCCGCCCTGCAAACTGACGCACGAACCATTCAAAGCCAACGACATAACTGTTACGGGCATCGCTCAGGTACGGCCCGGCAAACAGCGCCAGGTCCTGGTTCAAGCCCAGAAAGTTGGAATCCCGGTAACCCAGCTTGATGATCTTGACGCCCGCCCCGATCAACGGCCGGAACACGGGAATAATACTCCACCGGTCCTCGACCACGACATCGACCGTAACGGCATCGGCCGCCGGATAGACCCGGCCCTGGACATCGCGGAAAACCTCGTAATTGCGGATCCGCTGCAGGTCATTGCCAAAGGTCCGCGAATCAAACGGCTCGCCGACCTGGCTGCGAACCGACTTTCGAACCAGGCGCGCCCGTGTGGCCTGGCGTCCCGTAATCGTCAGCGAGAAATCCCGCAGCAGGAATCCGTCCAGTTCCGCGAATCCTTCCGGACTGGTAACCGGCGCGACCACCGACTGCGTCGCGTCCAGTCCGGTCGATTCCGTTACCGCAGTTGTAACCGCCGCCACCGCTCCCCCGGGGACCACGACAGTCGACAGCGCGAACAAGGCAACTGGAAACCATGACCGCAAAAACAGGTCTGACCCC
>JBFJWU010000604.1:0-1558 GCA_041623475.1 bacterium
CATCGGCAGGTGCCGCAGCCAAAACCCCAACCGCCGTCCAGATTGCCGCCAGTTTACAAAAATCCGTTTGCAGGCAACGCATTGCGCCCTTAGAATATCACGGTTCCCAGCCCCGAAAACGGCGTCAGAAAAGAGGATCCCCGTGTTGGATCGAAAATGGGTACTCGACAATTTGGAGGATGTGGCGGCATCGCGGCCGGATGCCATTTCGGCGTCCGACAGCGAAGAACTGCGTCGGCTGAGCGAGTCCCGCCTGGAATTGATCAAACAGGTTGAAGGCCTGCGCCACGGGCGAAAAACAGCCAGCGAGGCAATTGGCCAGAAAAAAAGGGCAGGGGAAGATACCGAAGCCGAACAACAGGCGGTTCGCGAAATCGGCCAGAAGATTTCGGAACTGGAAGCGTCCGCCGACGACGTAAACCAGAAACTGGACGAACTGCTGTTGCGGATCCCCAATGTGCCCCTGGGCGATGTCCCGGACGGTGTGACAGAAGACGACAATGTCGAAGTCCGTGCCTGGGGCCAGATTCCCGATACCGCCGACTGGCGAAAACCGCATTGGGAACTGGGCGAGGACCTGGGCATAATCGACCTGGAGCGAGGTGCCAAAGTCAGTGGTTCCCGGTTTGCGTTCATGTGCGGGCTGGGTGCCCGGCTTGAGCGTGTCCTTGCAAACTGGATGATGTCGGTGCACGCCGATGACGGATACGATGAGGTTATCCCGCCGTACCTGGTGCGGCCGGAAGCCCTGTATGGGACCGGCCAGTTACCTAAATTTGCCGAAGATTCGTTTCGCACGGAGGGTGGCGATTATTACCTGATTCCGACGGCCGAGGTTCCGGTGACGAACATGGTGGCAAACGAGATCCTTGAGTCGGACGAACTGCCACGGAAACTGGTCGCATTCAGCCCCTGTTTTCGCGCCGAAGCCGGTGCCGCCGGCCGGGATACCCGGGGGATCATTCGCGTCCACCAGTTCCACAAGGTCGAGCTGGTGCGCATTGAACGGCCCGAGGACAGTCTCCGGGGCCTTGAGGAATTGACGGCACAGGCCGAGAAGATCCTGCAACTGCTGAACCTGCCGTATCGTGTCGTCCGGCTGTGCAAGGGGGACCTGGGATTCAGTGCAGCGATGACGTATGACCTGGAAGTGTGGCTTCCCGGACAACAACGCTGGCTCGAGATTTCCAGCTGCTCGACTTTTACGGATTTCCAGGCACGGCGGGCGAAAATTCGCTATCGTCCAGCGGCGGGCGAAAAGCCCGGTTTTGTCCATACACTCAACGGGTCGGCACTGGCGGTCGGCAGAACAGTTGTCGCAATAGTGGAAAACTTCCAGAACGAGGACGGTTCGATTACGGTCCCGGAACCTTTGAGGGAAGCAATGAAAGTTGATAAAATAGCCTGATCGCTGTTGCGGCAGGACCGCGGCGGCGATTTTTCATTTTTGGTGAATATCTGGAGAGGTGACTGAGTGGCCGAAAGTGCTCCCCTGCTAAGGGAGTGACCCTCCGGGGTCCGAGGGTTCAAATCCCTCCCTCTCCGCCAGATTCACCGA
>JBFJWU010000605.1:0-1557 GCA_041623475.1 bacterium
AACAACGTCAATGCCGCAAACAGGACAAAACTGAATAGCCATCTCAGGCCGATTTCGACCATCAGGAACCCGCGCTGGACGTGCTTCATCCGCGACAGGATCGACCCGCAGTACGTCACAAATATCAGCCACAGAAAGCCGATCGCGCCGGCCGGTCCATATTCGGTCCAGAAACCGTTGGCCATCGGCAACAGCACCACCAGTGACAGCACAACAGCCACTCGACCGGCGGTCGCGCTGTTCGTCGCGGCCACCGGCGCATAGAACATGCCAACGATAAAACCGCCGCCAATAACGACCGCCATTTCCATTACCAGAATGGCGGACAACGATTCTGTGGATAGTGGCGAAAAACTGCCCTGCGACGCAAGGGGCATCAGAAACGCCGCGGCCAACAGCGCCAGTTGCAGGGACGGCCCGTACTTGCGCGATGCCTGAACGAGGCGATTCATCGAGAAATTCGCGGTGACTGCGGTCCGCAGGATCGGCGGCCGATCACGACGGCCCGGTCATCGCCCCACCCGGAACCGGAAGAACCACGCCCCCTGCCCGCCGTCCCTAATCTGTGGTTTCCGATGGTTCTTCCCCGGTCTCGCCGGGCCCGCGTCTGGCAAGTCTGAATCTTGACAGATCAGTGCCTCACGACGCCTGCCGCTCCAGGTGTTCACCGATGACAACTTTGATCAAAGATTGCCGTGGAATACCCAGCCGATTTGCTTCTTTGTCCAATGACTGAATCATCCAGATCGGAAAATCTACATTGACACGCTTTTGTTCCAGGTTTGGCCGCCGGGCCTTGCTGGTGTCCAATTGACCAGAAATATCCTTACCGGCCTCAAACGCTTGGTCGAATTCTTTAGCTTTCATAAAGTAAAACCTCTTCCTGGCGGGAACGCCGCACTGAAATAATTCGTGTCCGCGAATCCCGGTACGTTATAACGGCCGACCAGCATAATCCGTCCAGCCTGCCAATGACTAGAAAACGCGGTTCATCAGCGGTACGAGCCGGAACCTCCAGCATATTCGGGTCATCCCACAAACGCTGTGCGTCGACAAAGTCAATACCATGCTTTTGCTGGTTTGCTGCACTCTTCGCCTCATCAAACTCAAATTCCATGTATATGTATTATACCTAATTTGTATAAAATTAATACCTATTTGGATCACGCTCCAGATATTCCTCTTCGAGTTTTGGGGAACGGTAGCACTGCCTCGCTGCCAATCAGCTGCTGCAATGCGGTTTTGCTGCGGAATGACCCAATACCCAACCACCTGATTCCAGTGATTATTCGCCGGGTACCGGTTGTTTCTCGCATGACGCCGCCAACCGAAACTTCGTCAGTCCGGGCTGTTATTGTTCGGGTAAAAACCTGGCGACCCGTACCATCCACTCGAACGCAACTTGCAGGTTGTCCGGCGCCAACGTTGGCAGACCCGGGGGCTTCGGAAATTCAGCAACGGACGTGTATTGCTTGATTGGCATTTGTCCTACCCCCGCCCCACCCGGAACCGGAAGAACCACGCCCCCTGCCCGCCGTCCCTGGCCTTGACGGCCTG
>JBFJWU010000606.1:0-1551 GCA_041623475.1 bacterium
ACATGGCACGATTCGATTTTAATCAGCTGCTGGGCAAACAGCAGGAAATCGCCGGACAGGCGCGGGAATTTGTTGACAAGGCCGTTGAATCAGGCCGGTCGTACATCGAGGTCACGCGGTCGTCCATCGAAACGGAAGCTCAGGACATCCTGGGCAAGGTTCGGGCAGCGGGCGCAACGGCACAGGGCCGCGTGCAGAGCGAACTGGGTAAACAGCTGGAACAGATCCAGAAGATTGAAAAATCACTGGTATCACGCGCCGAAGAGTTGCTTGGGCAGTACGGACCAGAGCTTGAAAAGCGGGTCCCGGCAGCGTCCAACGCCGTCAAGTTGGCCAGCAACCTTCTGAAAAGTGTTGACGAACAGACCAGCAAACTGGTGGAAAGTGCCAGTGACGCTGTCTGGAGTTTGCCAATTGACGGTTACGACGAGATGAATGTCGCAACCGCAGTCAAGAGCGTCAAGGGCCTGTCCCTTGGTGAATTGGAGACGGTTCGCAATTATGAAGCTGCGAACAAGAACCGCAAAGGCGTGATCAAAGAGATCGACGCCCTGCTGAGCGCCTGAGGCGACAACAAACCGAAACCGCCATCCCCGGATTGCCCTTCCCCCAGTGTGCGGAAACCCGCCGGGAAGGGCTTTCCACTTTTGTCGAGCTGGCTGCCTGTTCCGGGTAGCCAGCTTTTTTTGTGCGGACAACCTTGATTTCAACCGGGCCCGGTCTCTGATTGGAATCAAGGAGCATTAGTTGGCCCGGGCCGGGATCAACTTCGCCGCAGTGTAAGCTGCAATAACCTGTCAAGAATATCAATACAGACTTCGGGCGGGCTGCGGTAGTAACGAAGCAACACAAATCCGTCGCGCTGGAACCGATGGACGTTGGTAAGGACTTCGGTAACGCTGCCGGAAATATTCACGCCGCTGCCACCGGTATCAACTTTTCGGGATATCTCGTCCTGCAGCTTGTCTGCCCGTTCGTGAACGTGATTGAAAAAGTCCGGGTCGTCGGCAAGCGGTGGATCGGCATAGACAACGCCATCTATTCGGGCTACAACTTCGTCGGCATTTGCAGCGGCCGCCACGCGCTCCAGCCAATGTTCGGTATCTGTATTCTCTCCGGGGTCGTCGTCCAGGCTGTCCAGAAAGCCCCGAAACATTGCATCTGTTTGTTCCAGGTTGATTAACCGCGCAAAGGACGATTCCAGGAACGGCCGTGACTCACGAAGCAAATCTGTCTCCACCTCTGTAAACGGTCCGTTGTTTGCCGACCGGGCAATAACCCATACAGCAGCCGAATACTGTCGGCGGGGCATCCGGATCCGAACAAAACACGTATGCTGGGGATTCAGGATTTCAAAGAACGGCGTCTCGATTTCAATTTCCGACGGTTTATTTGCTGTCACATCACCGCTGTCGGCCACCAGGTCCAGGAACGAACGTCCGGCGTGCAGCCCTGCCCCGGACCAATCCTGCTCACCGATACCAATCGCGGACGCAACGCTCCAGTTCAGACCGTGTCGCTGTACCAACAGGGCCGAACTGTCAATTGGCA
>JBFJWU010000607.1:0-1535 GCA_041623475.1 bacterium
GACATGAGCGAGCCACCGTTATCCGTCCGGGAACATATGGAAGCTGGCCGCTGGGAGGTAATCGACGGCCTCAGGATCTTTGTACGTGAGCAGGGCAAAGGTCAGCCCGTACTTCTGGTTCACGGTGTACCATCGAGTTCGTATTTGTATCGCAAGATGATTCCGCTGCTCGCAGAATCCGGACGGCGGGCCATCGCATTTGACTTTCCGGGAATGGGTCTCAGCGACAAACCCACAGGTGTGGACTACGACTGGCATGCCCTGGCCGGCTGGATGACACGACTTGTCGACCAATTGGACCTGAAGAAAATTCACCTGGTCGTACACGACATCGGCGGACCGATCGGAATGGAATGGGCGATTGCAAACCAGAACCGGGTCGCCAGCATCACAATCCTGAACACATTAATGGACCTGGAAGCATTCAATCCGCCATTTCCCATGTGGCTGTACCGAGTGCCGTTTCTTCGCCAGTTAGTGTTCTGGACACAGTCGCCGATTGCATTCCAACCATTGATGCGCAGAATCGGAGTATTCGATGCCAGCGCTGCGGACCTCGAAATGGTCCGCAGTTACCTTTGGCTGCTGCGACAGAACGGTGGTCGGCAGTCATTTCTGGCAATTATGAACGGATTCGACCTGACCCGGCGGCATTCGCACTGGTTGGCCGAGGGTATGCGCCGACTGGATGTGCCCAGGCAGGTTGTCTGGGGTGAACACGAAAACGCGATCCCCAGGCATCAACTTGACTATATCGTCGAGACGCTGGCGGTCATGGACATAACAATGGTACCCGCCCGTCATTTCCTGCAGGAAGACCAGGCTGGCGCCATTGTCGACGCTATCGTCAGTTTTCCTGCCAAATGACAGGCCTGCTGGTCTATCTGTTCGTCTGCGGCGTGGCGCTGAACATCGGGCCCCTGCCCTGGCTACCCGAATACGTCGCGATGAACTACGACGGTCTTGGCCACGCAAACAACTACGCCCACAAGTCTACGGCCGCGTGGTTTGGGTTTGCGATGAATATGTTCATGTTCGCAGTCTTTTTCGGAATGCCACTGGTCATCGATAAACTGCCGGACCGGTTGATCAATATTCCCAACAAAACCTTCTGGCTGTCCACTGAACGACGCGAGACAACGCGCCAACAACTGCGCCAGATGCTGCACGGCATCGGCGTCATTGTATTCGCAGAAATGATTGCAATCGGACTGTTGACGCTGGACGCGAATCTGTCCGATCCGGTTCGCCTGAACATGCCCCTGTTCTGGACCGTTCTCGTCCTGTTTCTGATCGTCTTAGCGGCCTACGTGCTCAACTGGATCCGGACGTGGAGCCAGACGTCGGCCCCTGCAGCCACGCGATAGCAGGATCAAGCACCCCAGGCGCGCAACAGCGCCGCTGGATCCACTGCCCGCATCAATGTTTCGCCAACCAGAAACGCCTGCGCCCCGGCCTGGTCCAGACGTTCAATATCTTCAAGCGTCTGGATTCCGCTTTCGGCAATGGCGATTCGATCGTCAGGGATCTCTCCC
>JBFJWU010000608.1:0-1529 GCA_041623475.1 bacterium
CCTGATCGGTGACGACGAACATGGCTGGTCAGATGATGGTGTCTTTAACTTTGAAGGCGGGTGTTACGCAAAAGTCATTGACTTGACGGAAGAGGGCGAGCCGGAAATCTGGCACGCTTCCCATCGCTTTGGTGCCATTCTTGAAAATGTCATTGTCGACGAACAGACGCGCCTGGTCGACTTTGAAGACGTGTCCCTGACCCAGAACACGCGGTCCAGTTATCCCGTCAGCTTCATCCCTAATATGGATCCCGGTGGCCAGGCAGGGCATCCCCGGCATATTGTTTTCCTTACGGCCGACGCCTTTGGCGTTCTGCCACCGATTGCAAAATTGACAACAGCACAGGCGATGTATCATTTTCTTGCCGGTTACACTGCGAAAGTGGCCGGAACAGAAATGGGTGTCAAAGAACCGCAGGCCACGTTCAGCGCCTGCTTCGGTGCCCCGTTTCTGCCCTTGCATCCAAACACCTATGCTGAACTGCTGGCTAAAAAGATTGAAGAACACAAACCGGGCATCTGGCTCGTCAATACCGGCTGGACGGGCGGACCTTATGGCGAAGGGACGCGAATGAAATTGTCCCACACCCGCCGGATGGTTCGCGCGGCGCTGGCTGGTGAACTGGACAATGCCCGGTACGAAACGGACCCGGTATTTGGATTGCAGATTCCGGTCGGTATCGACGGTGTCCCGTCCGAAATTCTCAATCCGCGCAAGACGTGGGCGGATCCCGAGGCATACGACCAGAAGGCGGCCGAACTGGCGGCGATGTTTGTTGAAAACTTTTCCGAGTTTGAAGACACGGTTGCGGCTGAAGTCGTGGCCGCCGGACCCAAAGTAACGGTTTGACGGCGCTGGGCGATCAGCCCAGCGCGTCCAGCAGCGCTTCAGCCCGCGCCCGGGTATCCAACCCCGGCGGAACCTCGTTGGCCGTAAATTGCGACAGGTCTGATGCTGCTACCGCTTTGGCAAGGTTGTCGAACTGCTGGCCGACGCCGTCAGCCGAATACGCCGCGACCGGGGCCGATACGGCCCCTGCATCCCGCAGCATGGTCGCGCCCGGGCTTTCCGGCAAACCGAAATAGACCAGGGCCCGGCCGGATGCCAGGCATTCGTAAATCTTGTAGGTCACCATTCCTGGTTCGGGCAGCGCCATAATCAGGATGACGTGGCTGTCCAGCTGCGCCTGCGTCGCCCGCGCCGGTGGCACCAGACCATGGTGTTCAATCGCAACTTGCGGATGGTCTGCGGAAAATGTCCGGATCTCATCCTGGATTTCCGGTTCTATTCGTCCGTACAGGTCCAGCCGTACCGGAATCGCCAACTTGTCGACAAACTGTTTCCAATGCCTCAGGAAATCCGGCGGCCAACTGCGGGCCCAGATCGTGCCGGCATAAACAACCCGTAACTCGCCAGCCAGCGGCGGCGCAGGGTTCGCCGTATACTGTTCGATTGTCGCGGGGTCAACACCATTGGGCACGACGACGCATTTATCAC
This sequence comes from bacterium, assembly GCA_041623475.1. Classification (GTDB taxonomy): domain Bacteria; phylum J088; class J088; order J088; family J088; genus JBFJWU01. Next base: position 1,499 of record JBFJWU010000608.1, read on the forward strand.
GAACCCACTCGCCGTGCCGATCAACCGCCTC
>JBFJWU010000609.1:0-1526 GCA_041623475.1 bacterium
CCGGCCAGTGTTCCGTCCCACTGCTTGCGATGAAGGACAAAGATCACAATTGCAAACGACAGCACGCCAACGGCGATCCCGGCGATCACATCCAGCAGGTAATGGTGCTGCAGGTAAAACGCCGAAAATGCGACCCCGGTCGGGATCGTCCAGGCGTAGATCTTCCAGGCGCGACTGCGGAACCCCAGGAAGCCCAGGCCAACGGCTGTCGGGTAGCCGACATGCAGCGACGGGACGGCACCAAAGACGGTGGCGTTGTGCTTGTAAAAGTCCTGAAAGTAGGTAATTCCCAGCAGGTTGTCAAAGCGAATCGTACCCGCCGGGTTCGGCGGAACCCCGGCAACGTACTGGAACCCGTATTCGGCGACGTACCAGGGCGGTGCCACCGGGAACAGGATAAAGATCACCAGGCCAATCAGGTTGGCGGTCAGGAATGACCATGCCATCCGCGGTTGGCGTTTGGGATCGATCCAGACAAACGCCATCGGCACCAGGATGATGTGCCAGAAATAGAACGAATAAAAGAAACCCGAAATCAGGTCAACGGCCGGCCAGTTGTGGATGGCGAAGTACTCGCTGAGGATCAGGCGTCCGTGTTCGGTATTCAGTCCGAACAGGGTTTTTTCCAATTCGTAGATGCCCTGGATCAGGGGATCGTTGCCCTGCAGGAACATCAGTTTGCCGGACAGTTCGTAGGTCGCCCCAACCATCCAGATCGGAAACGACAGGATCGCAAACTGGCGGGCCTTGCCGCCCAGCCAGGACGGGATCAGGATCAGGGCATTGACCAGGAAATGTTCGATGCGCAGCGGCATGACCGCCGCGGTGACGGACATATGTGTAATGACCACTGCGGTCATAAACCACGGCCAGCGGGTCTGGGCCGAGGCCCGGATGCGGTCTTGCAAATTCACGAAACGATCAGATGTCGTCGCTGTAGTAATCCAGGCCCAGGTGGGTAATCAGTTCCTCGCCGCCGATGTAGCGCAGGGTGTTCTGCAGCTTTTCCAACTGGACGAACAGGTCGTGCTGGGGGTACAGCCCCGGGGCGGCCATGGGTTCCTTGAAATAAAAGGACAGCCATTCCTGGGTGCCACGCCAGCCGCAGCGCTGGGCCAGGTCCAGGAACAATGCCAGGTCGTGGACGATGGGTGCCGCCAGGATCGAGTCGCGGCAGAGGAAATCGACCTTGATCTGCATGGGATAGCCCAGCCAGCCGACGATGTCGATGTTGTCCCAGCCCTCTTTGGCGTCGCCACGGGGCGGGTAATAGTTGATGCGGACCTTGTGGTAATAGTCCTCGTACAGTTCGGGGTACAGGTCCGGCTGCAGGATCGAATCCAGGACGCCGCTTTTGGTTTCTTCCTTGGATTTGAACGCCTCGGGGTCGTCCAGGACCTCGCCGTCCCGGTTGCCCAGGATGTTGGTGCTGAACCAGCCGTCGATGCCCAGCATCCGTGCCTTGAATGCCGGGGCCAGCGCCGTTTTCATCATGGTCTGGCCGGTTTTCAGGTCGCGGCCGCCGA
>JBFJWU010000610.1:0-1525 GCA_041623475.1 bacterium
CGGACACGTCCCGCCGGACTTCAATTGGTGATCTGCGCGGCAAGGTGAAGGCAAATATCATCCGGCATACCAGGTTTCCCGTCGGGGTTTCACTGTTAGGCACGTTTACGCTGCCAACCGGCGACAGCGACGCATTTCTGGGAGATACAGGCCCGAAGTTCGGTATTATTGCTGCAGCAGACATGCCAATTGAGTTTGACAAACTGCGCGCCCCGTTGATGATTGGTGCCAACGTTGGTTCGGTATTTCGAAAGGCAGCGGTAATACCGACGCAGACGCTGGACGATTCGATCTATTACAGCCTGGCAATGAATGTGCCGTTGCCGCGGAAAACCGATTTTATCCTGGATATGTTCGGGCAGACGGTTGCCAAGGATTTCTTCAAGGGGATCGAGGGGACGCCTCTGGAACTGGATCTGGCTGCGCGGCACGAGTTCAAGCACGGGATCATCCTGACCTCCGGAGTTGGCATCGGGTTGACCAAAGGGGTCGGGGTACCGCAACCGCGGATCTTCGCCGGGGTGACGTACAGGGTGCCGAAACGCGAAAAAGATTCGGACAATGATGGCCTGACTGACCCGAATGACAGCTGTCCTGATGATCCGGAAGACTTTGACGGCCTGGAGGATACCGACGGCTGTCCGGACTGGCCGGCAATCCTGGAAGCATCTGTGGCGGACCTGTCGACCGGCCAGTCGGTTCCCAACGCATGGATGTTGCCATTTCTGTCTGTTGATCGATCGCCAGGCACAAAGTCTAAGACCGACATGCCGACGGCGAATACAGCGACAAGCAGCGAGGCGGTCGCGGCGGTTTCGGCAAGTGCCGGCAGTCGTACTGTCACGGGTGCGGTTGGCGAAGCCACGGCTGTTTCGGCCGTCACTATCACCACCGAAATTGCCCCGGCTCTGCCACTGACAGATACCGAATTCGCCACCGCAACCGATACGGCGCCCGCGGTTGCGACGGATGTTGCCGCGCCACTTACCAATGTGGTCGATTTGACCGAAAATACTGAACCGGAACTGATCCCGTGGGGGCCTTCTGATTTTTTCAGTTTCGAAACCGACTACACGGGTTATTACAGTTTCCGCTTCACGTCGGACACGCACGAAGAGCAGTTGGTCACGTTCGAACTGATACGTGGCGAAACGCGGCGGGAAACGATTCGGATGAAACGGGGCATGTTCCCTGCAACATTGCTGGGGCAGGTTGTCAGTTCAGTCGACCGCAAGCCAATCAAAGCAGATGTCCTGGAGCTGCCTGGCCGAATCATGGTTCCGCGCATCAAGGGCGACCCCAGTTCATTTTCGGCGACCGTGATGACCGACTCTACAGCGCGGTTTTCGCTGGAGGTGTCTGCTTACGGATACGTATCGCAGACGGTCGAGTTCAATGTGTCATCGGGCGGATCGAAAAGTGTTCAGATTTTGCTGGATCCGGCCAAGGCCATATTGAAGGATGCGAAGCTGGTGGTAGACCCGATCCTGTTCGTAACGGGAACCGCGATTCTGCAGCCGTCGGC
>JBFJWU010000611.1:0-1525 GCA_041623475.1 bacterium
CTTCAGATCCTCCAGCAGGGCCGCGAGCGTTTTCCCGGTGTACGTCGTCTCCAATTCCAGGCCGTTGGTTCTGGCAAGTTGTACAGCTTGTTCCGCTGCAGGTGTCGGTGCACCATAACCGGTCCCCATAAATCCACTGCGAATCTCGATGTCATCCAGGGTGACGCGTAGTCCCGGGAATTCGGGATCCAGTGCAGCCAGGTTGTCGAGCATGATGTTTGCCAGGCGGTGTACGGTCAAAGGATTACAGACAATTGCCGGTACGACCTGGACACCGATGACCTGTGTTGGCAGGCCAGCCAGCTTGAATCCGGCGACCAGTCCCGCCAGGGTCCCACAGGAGCCTGCCGCAACGTAGATCCGTTCCGGGATTGCCAATCGGCCGCCTTTGACCTGGTCCGCGAGCTCCAAGGCTGCATCCAGATAAGAAATCGTTGCATAGGGCGTGGATCCACCGGCCCAGATAAATGCTGGCCGTTTACCAGCGGCTTCAAGATGGCTGAATTCGCGTCGCAGTCGCCAAATCTGGTGTATTTCGTTTCTGGCAAGGATCTGGCGGGCGCCATAGGCGGCCTGCCAGCGGATCATGTCCTGTACGTGGGGTGTAATCGGCTGCGGAACCTGGACAATCGTTGTGTCCAGGCCAAGATCCCGGCCAAAGCAGGCAACCGAGGCGCAGTGGTGGCTGCCAATGCTGCCCATGGTCAACAGTGCATTTGCATCTTCGGCGAGGGCCTGTCCCAGGAGAAATTCATTCTTGCGGACCTTGTTGCCGCCGTATCGGGAACTGGTCAAATCGTCACGTTTCACCCAGACGTGGCGCAACGTTGGGTCAAGGTGGTTGAACGGTTGTAACGGTGTTGGTCGTGCAACCAGTGAGATCCAGGGCAATGATTCAGATAATGCCGGCCAGCGTTGGAAAAGCGGAACGGACCGGTTACTTCCACGTGGGAAGCGCGCCAGTCGGCCTGCGTCGGTTCGACAGATTCGCCAATCGGGTGTCCACGTTGCGAGTCCTGTTGCCGGCAGCGCTGCCGCAGTGCTCGCCAGGAAGGTTCGCCGGGTTGCCAGGCGCCTGTTCATGAACGGGTTTGTTGGTTTGGTAGCGGAAATAGGTGGGTCCCGAAGTAATTGGGTGTTCAGTCTATGTCGCCAATATAGCCGGGCCGATGTGTCTGAACAACAATCGTTCGACGGGCTTCAACAGGTTATGTGGCAATCGATGAATCCTTGTGCGTATTCTGATTTGACATAATATATATTATGCGCAGTAACGACAGTTCATGAGTAGCCTGGACAGGGACTCCAGGAAACCTGCTTTGATCGGCCTGAAACGGGTCTTCGTATGGGGTATTGCCGCATTTGCGCAGCGTGTGTATCGGCGTTCACCGAAGCTCAAAGACGTGCAGGCTGCCATAATTGGACAGGATTGTCGCAGTTCGGTCCTGCATGATGACGCCACCGCTGGCAGCGCCACTGGGAAAATGAAAGACCCGGGTGCTCAGTCCTCTGTCCAGTTGGACGC
>JBFJWU010000612.1:0-1514 GCA_041623475.1 bacterium
ACCGGGATCAATTATGGGATTCTTGGCCTTCCGGAAACCTTTGTCGTTGACCGGGACGGGATCGTGCGAAAACGATTCGTGGGGGCCGTGACCGCGGACCAGTTGCAGAAAGCCGTGGACGGACTTTCATGATAAGTGGCATCAGGTTTACGGTTCAAGTGCTTATCCTGACAATAGTTTTCCTGGTTTCGACATTGTCATTTGCCGAGGTTGAAGAACTGACAGCACAGCAGGAGCAACAGGCAGCAACTCTGTACGGCGAGCTCAAATGCCCCGTCTGCAAGAACCAGAGCCTGGCCGAAAGCACCAGCTTTCTGGCCGAGGAAATGAAAGTCCAGATACGGGACCTGGTCGCAGCCGGCAAGACGAATCAGGATGTCATCGATTTTTACGTCGAGCGTTACGGCGACTGGATCCTGATGCGCCCACGGGCCGAGGGGCGGGGGTTGGTCGCCTGGCTGGCCCCGGGTGGGGCGATATTGTTTGGACTGGGGTGGGTGTTCGTCGCACTGCGCCGCTGGTCGCGAACACCGCAGGAAGCGGCGACGTTATCACCCGAACATGCTGAATTGGTTAAAGCTGCGATTAGTGAAGGAGACCCGTCATGAGCCAGGCACGTCTTGTTGGAACCGTTCTGTTGGTGGCGGGCCTTGGGGCAGTTGGTTTTCTGCTGTTTCAACAGACCGGCCAGAACACCACTTATTACTTTGAGGTCGCCGAGGTTGATCGCGACAAACTGGCTGGACGCGCGTTCAAGATGAGCGGCATCGTCGCGGCGGAATCGGTTGTCAAGAACCCCGAGACCCTCGAGACGCGTTTTGTCGTTACCGACGAATCTGGCGGGCCCCGCTTTGATGTTACGTATACCGGTGCGCTGCCGGATATTTTTCGCGACGGAATCCAGGTCGTTGTCCACGGTGAATTCGCAAGCCAGGGCGTGTTTGTTGCCGATGATCTGATGGCCAAGTGTCCCAGCAAGTACCAGCAGGACGGCAATCCGGCTGATTTCGACGGTGTCGGCGGCTACGACATCGAATATGATCACAGGACAGGTGCCGCGCCCGAGAGCGTAACCGGATCTCCTCGTGCTCCGCTTTGAGGCGGTCTCTAAACAATATGGTGCGACACAGGTCCTGAGGGACCTTTCTTTTTTCGTACCGCCAGGCGAGCTTTGTCTGTTTCGCGGCCCAAACGGATCCGGCAAAAGCACAGCGATCCGACTGGCGGCAGGTATCGCCCTGGCGGATCGAGGCCAGGTCGAGCGAGACTGCCGGTTTCCGGCCGTTGTTGCCCACCAATCGATGCTGATTCCGTCACTGACCATTGCCCAGAACCTGTCCTGGCAGGCTGAAACGCTGGGTATCGACAGAAAATCCCTTGCCGCCCAGGTCGAGGTCTGGGGGGTGGATCGTTTCGCCGACAAGTATCCCGACCGAATCAGCCGTGGAATGACCCAAAGGGTGGCCCTGGCGCGGGCGTTTGCCGGTGCCAGGGAGCTGTTTCTGCTGGACGAG
>JBFJWU010000613.1:0-1513 GCA_041623475.1 bacterium
CCGGCTGCATCATGCCGTTTGGCGAGGCCCGCAACCACCCGTCTTCAGTCGGTAAACCGATGCCAAACACCCAGGTCCAGATTGTTGGCGACGACGGCACAGTCCTGCCCGCCGGTGACGTCGGCGAGATCTGGATGCGCCAAAAAGGCAAAGGCCGGCGCAGGTATTACCAGGACGACCAGGCTACCGCGTCGACGTGGAAAGAGGACAATTGGCTGGCAACAGGCGATGTTGGCTACATCGACGCCGATGGCTACGTCTACCTGGTCGATCGCAAAAAGGACATGATCATTCGTGGAGGACATAACATCGCGTCGCTGGAAGTCGAGGACGCCCTGTTCCAGCACCCCGATATCCGCGAGGTCGCAGTCGTTGGCGTGCCCCACGACGTCCTGACCGAAGACATCGTTGCCTGTGTCGTCCTGCAGGATAGTGCCAATGCCGATGGCGAGGCCCTGCGGGAATTCCTGTTGCAGAAACTGGCGGACTACAAGGTGCCCCGGCGTTACGAATTCATGACCGAACTGCCACGCAATCCCATCGGCAAGGTCCTAAAACGCGACCTGCGCGACCTGCTGCAGAAATCAGCCCATGCCTGAATTGCATCTGGGTTCCCGCGACCTGCGCATCGGGTACGTGGACAGCGGCGACGGTCCGACCGTCCTGTTGTTGCATTCACTGGGATTCGATCATTCGATTTATTCAGACCAGATCGATTTTCTGACGACCAACGGTTTTCGGGTCATCGCACCGGATGCACGGTCCCACGGCACCAGCCAGGATCACGCCGGTGCCTGCACAATGGATGACCTGGCAGCAGATGTTCTGGCGCTGCTGGACCAGATCGGCATCAGCGAACTGGCGCTGGTCGGTGGCCTGTCCATGGGCGGGATGGTTGCCCAACGCCTGCTGCTTGCCCGGCCCGGACTGGCCGAGCGTCTGTTACTGATCGGAACGACAGCCGATATCGAGCACCATCGCGACAACTACAGCGACTACCTGAACAGCTTGCAGCAACTACCTGCCATGGCAGACGACATGAAACAGGCGATTGTCCAGCAACTGTCCGGATTCCTGATCCAGCATTGCTTTGCCGGCAGTTACCTGGATCCGGCAACGACGGACAAATGGCTGCCGGTCACCACCCGCTTTTTTTCCGGCATCCCCGGGCCGACAACGGCGGCCGTCCTGGACCGCCAGTCCATTGTTGACAAATTGCCATCGATCCCGGTGCAGGCAATGGTCCTGGTCGGATCCGAGGACCAACCGCTGCCCGAACCCAACGCCCGCCAGCTTGCCGAACATCTGCCCCGGGCAACGTTAAAAATTATCCAAGGCGCCGGTCATATACTGACCGCAGAACAACCCGACCTGGTCAATTCCATCCTGGAGGAATTCCTCAATGACTGATCTGCCAGACAAAGCACGCGCAGCCGTTGTCGCCAAGGCCAACGAGCCGCTGGAGTATCGTGAATATCCGCTCAGCCCGCCGGGCCCCGGACAGGTCCTGCTC
>JBFJWU010000614.1:0-1497 GCA_041623475.1 bacterium
GCGGTGGCCATGTATATTGCGCCCCTGTGCATCGCGTACGTAGCGGTCCTCGTTTTTGGCAGGCGTTATGACCGTGGAATCAAGACCGGTCCCGTCAGTTTCTTTTCGTTGCGCGGGGTGATGAATCTGTTCAAGTCGCCGTCGGCAACACTGGCGGGCTGGATCCACTACATGGCATTTGACTTTGTCGTCGGCGTATTGATCGTCCACGATGCGATTGCCGTCGGCGTCAACCATTTGCTTGTCGTGCCTTGCCTGTTGTTGACCCTGATGCTTGGGCCCGCCGGATTGTTGACTTATGGTGCTGTACGTTTCCTGATCAGTTGACCCCTGCAATCGCCGGTCGTCATTTCAGGTCTTGACTTGGATTTCTTCGGAATCTGAGCCGTCAATATTCTGCTGGGTCATCGCGCCCCATTGATGGCGTTTTCGACGCAGGGCCTTGATCAACCCTTCCAGCCGGTAGACCGTTGTCAATTGTCGGTAACCGATCTGGTCAAGAACAGCGACCGGCAGCAGCCGCAGCGTGTCGCTGATTCGGCCATAGACCCGAAATGACAGTTCGTCCAAAAGGACGGCGTTGAGTGACAGAAGCGTACCCATTCCCAATGCAAGTGCCAGGAAAACGTAGAATGCCATGTCGGATACCAATCCGAAACTCCACAAAAAGGCCGTAATAATGACCCCGGAGAGTTCGACTACTGGTCCGAACAGCTCGAAAACCATGAAGTACGGGTACGCCAGCCAGGCCAGGAAGCCACCCCCGGGCCGGAGCATGGCGCGGTTTTTCCGTAATGTCTCGGCCAGTCCGATCTGCCAACGGACCCGCTGGCTGCGGAGCGAGCGAAGATCTTCCGGGACTACCGTCCAGCAAACTGGATCGGGAACAAATGTGATCCGGTAGTCGCGGCCAGTGTCGCGGCAATGTCGGTGCAGGCGGGCGATCAGCTCCATGTCTTCGCCAATTGTATCGTGCAGGTATCCGCCGACGTCCTCGACAACGTCCCTGCGGAAAACGCCGAACGCCCCCGAAATAATCAGCAACGCATTGAATGGCGACCATCCCAGACGGCCGTATAGGAATGCTCGCAAATATTCGACGACCTGGAACCGTGGAAGCAGACGTCGTGGTACACGTGGCTCGATCACTTCGCCGTTGCGGATTCGGCTGCCGTTCGCGACGCGAATCGTACCTCCACAGGCGATCGTGCGGCGCTGTTCTGCAAACGGTCTAACCGCTTTGCGCAAAGCGCTTCGTTCCAGCAAGGAATCAGCATCTATGGCGCAAAACAGTGGGTTTCGGGACTCGTTGATGCCGACGTTCAGGGCATCGGCTTTACCGCCGTTTTCCTTGTCCACAACCCTGAGCCGAGGTTCCGTACGCGACGCATACACAGCTCGTACCGGTTTTGTGGCGAGCCTGGGGCGATCAAGCGGCGGTAACGGGTACAGGTTGAAATGGGACAACAATCGTTCCAACGTCTGGTCCGTGCAGCC
>JBFJWU010000615.1:0-1485 GCA_041623475.1 bacterium
CGTTTTCGCCCATCCGCTGACGAAGCTCAGCGTCGGTAACGAGCCGCCTGACCGCCGCGGAAAAACCGGTTGTGTCGGTTGGCTCAACGACCAACCCGGCATCCGCGCTGCCGACAGTCCGTGCCGCCAGGTTCTGTCCGGGAACAGCCAGGACCATGGACCGTCCCGCGCAGAAGTATGACATCACCTTAGACGGTACAGAAAACACGCCCGCATCCAGTTCCAGCAGGGCAACCAGGACATCACCCGAAGCCATTACATCTGGCAATTCCTCGTAGGGCTGGAAAGGCAGGACCTTCAGGTTTTCGATGCCGGACTCTGCCGCCCGTTGCCTCAACCAGTCGGCCGCATCGCCTTCGGACACGACGACAACGGTAACATTCGCCAGATCCTGCACGGCACGGGCTGCGTCCAATAACAACCCGGGATTGTGCTTCATGCCCAGGGTGCCGGTGTACAGGACACAGATCCTGTCGTCCAGCCCCTGCCTGTTGGACCATGGGTTCGCTCGCGGCCGTTGGGGCATTTCGTCCAGAGGGGCCCAGTTGGGGATCACAGTCCAGCAATCGGATGCGATTCCGCTGCGACGCAACAAATCCTCAAAATCTTCCGAGATCAAAACAACATGATCACTGCGTCGCAGTTGAACCCGTTCCAGATGCAGGTACCACAGGCCAACGAGATGACCAACCAACGGAATCTTTTTCCGGAGGATCCGGTAGGCCGCCGTCCCATACGCATCCTGCAGCCAATTGACCACCCTGATGTCCGCCGCGGCGCAGGCTTTGATCACGCTGGTCATCGCCTCAGTCGGTGTATTTGCCGTAACAACGACATCCGGCGACCATTGTCGGATCTCTTCGCCCAGCAATTTCCCGTAACGGATTTCGGCAAATCGACGTTTGACGAATGAGGTCTTGTCAATCATCTCGCCCAGGTCGATCGGCTGGACATCGAATGAATCGGGATCTGACTCCGTTTTTCGCAGCGCCCCCTGGGGCGTCTGGAACGAACCGCTGTACAAATGGCGAACGGTATGACCCCGGCGCGCCAGCTCACGGCTCAGTTGAACCTGAAACGGGTGGCCAGTGTAATCATGCAGCAGGATCCGCAAATGAGGCTGGCTCACGACAAATCCAGACAGTCAGTTGCGTTCACGACGCGCCCAATCGACTTCGTCCAGTGGGGATCCACCAGCAATAAATTCGTTCACAATCTCGGACAGTACGCCCCGTTCGCGCAAGAACCGGGGCACCTGGTGGCCTGCGCCCGCTATTTGGTAGACAGACAACGCGTCGTTGCCGACAAACTGGTTTGCGTAGATCTGATCGCGTTCGTTATCGCCGCCATAGACCACGGTCACGTTTGACGACTTGTTGGTTCGATCAAGTTCGTCCGCAAGTCGTAGATACCGGTGCCGGAATCCAGCCAACCAGACAATATTTGCCAATACTCGCAAGTACGCGCGCGTCACCGTGCGTTGGC
>JBFJWU010000616.1:0-1481 GCA_041623475.1 bacterium
CCAGGAAAAGGTCCGCAAAGCAGAAGCGTACCGGGACCAGCTGGAAAGCCTGTTGAAGGAACGTCTGGCGCAGCTGGAAGCGTTCGTGCAATGATAACCGCAACCCTGTGTTCAAACCGCAGCCACCTGGTGAAATACAGATGAGCGACCAACAGAAGCCGCAGCCTGACGAGACTACCCCGGGCTTGATGGAAAACCGCCCCGATGTTCGGTTTGGAATTCGTGCCAAGCTGATTACCGTCACGTTTATGCTGCTGACTGCCGCACTGGGCGCAATCGCGTTCCAGGGGTATCGGCAGTTTGTTGATGCGATGGAAAGTTACATCACCAGCCTCAACCTGCAGGCCGCTAACGAGACGGTCGCACAGGTTGCGCCGACAATCCGGAATGTGCGCCAGCAGATGGCCGCATTTTCGGACACGCTGGATTACGCGTTCGCAGATGAATCCCAGCGGGAAGCGGCGATCAGGGAGCGATTTACAGACTTTTCGAACCTGACGTACCTAGCCCTGCACCGGTTTGATCAGAACGACACCGATTTCTATTACAATTCGGGCCTGCTGCAAAAGCAGAACCGGACCCAGGAATCGGTCAAAACCGCTTTTTCGATGTCGGCGGTGCTGGAAAAGCTGGGCCAGAAAACATTCCAGGTGTACAACGTCACCCGCAAACCATCGAACCCGCTTGTTCAATTTGTCCTGCGACGGTCTACGGCAGCTGGACGCGACGTTGTTGTTGTTGCCGAGTTCCACCAGGAACTGCTGCTGGGGGCTGGCGGGGATGCCAGTGTCTACACGAAATTCTTGATTGATACGGACAACCAGGTCCTTGCCCACCCGGATACATCCCTGATGGCCAATCGTGTCGACCTGTCAACACTGCCCGTTGTCCAGGCACTGCGCAAATCCCCCCTGGTTGGCGCGCTCGAGTACGAGGGACCGGACGGGCAAATCATGATCGCTGGTCATGCCCCGATCGGTGACACCGGTCTGGGCGTGCTGGTCCAGGTTCCCAAAAGCGAGGCCTTTCGGGCGGTCACATTGATCGCCAAACGTTCGCTGTTTATCATTCTGGTCGTCGGTATTATTTCCCTGTTCGTTACCGTTTATTTTTCCGGATCGATTTCCCGGCCGGTAAAAGAACTCGCCGCAGCCGCAGAGCACGTCGCCGAGGGTGATTTTGACCAGCACGTCGATGTCAAAACCAAAGACGAAATCGGCGCCCTGGCCCACACGTTTAACTTCATGACCGAGGGTCTGCGCGAACGGGATCGCGTCAAGCAGGCATTTGGCCGCTATGTATCAAAACAGGTCGCCGAAAAGATCCTGAGCGTTGAGGACGAACTGTCCCTCGAGGGTGAAAGTCGCGAAGTCAGTGTACTGTTCTCGGACATCCGCGGATTCACTTCGATGTCCGAGCAGTTGCCACCACGTACCGTTGTTAACATTCTCAATGCATATTTCCGGCAAATGGTCGATTGC
>JBFJWU010000617.1:0-1466 GCA_041623475.1 bacterium
ATCAATGGCCAGGCGGGAAAGCCACCACACTTGTCATACAGGTGCCGTGTCAGATACAGGGCCTGATCCCCGTAGGGCGAACCGGTGACCGCGTTTCGCAGCGCGGCCCCGAATTCAACGACGCGAAAGCGCGCCCAGTGATGGTCCACAGCCAATGGAAATGCGCCGGCGTTTCCGTCGGCGATGACGCGTCCCATGGTTGGGAAGGGGTCGTCGGGCAGGATTGTATCGGCGTGGGCAATCCACAGTATCGAACCGGTAGCCTGATCAATCCCGTTCCGCAACTGGATGCCCCTGCCCACGGTGCTGATTACAACGGTCGCCCCCATTGATCGGGCTGCAGGCACGGTGTCGTCTGTACTGCCGCCATCGCAGACGACAACCTGGCCCAGCCGAAGCGAATCCGCACTGTCCAGCAGCCGAACGATATTGGTGCCTTCGTTCAACGTCGGAATCAGTAATGAAATATCGGCGGGGTTAGTTGCGGTCACGGATCCCCGGGTTCATGTCCCGGCCATTGCCAACCGGTGGCCGCCAGCAATACAATTGCCCAGAAGATCGGGCCCCACAGCCAGGGAACATCAATCAATGCCTGGATCCCGACCATAACCACGGCCAGCCGTGCAAGCCTGGCGGACTGTCCCTGGCGCGCGCGCGCGCCCCAGGCAAATAGCCCAACGGCCGCCAATGCCGGGATTCCGCCCTCCCACAGGAGCCACAGCACCCCGTTTTCCGGATGCAGGGCCCGTACGGCCGGGGGCGGAATGTCGATGGCCCAGGGGATAAACGTCCAACGAAAACTGCCCCAACCGTGGCCCAGCCAGCCGCCTTCCGTCAGTCCGGCCCAGACGTTGGGCCACAGAGTGGTCCGCAGCGAGATACTTGCAGCCTGCCCGAACAACAGAAAAGCGACACCAAAACCAGCTATTGCCGCAATAGCAACCGTCGGTATGGTCCGCAGTTGAGGGCCGGGTCTTGGTTCCAGCGAATTGTAAACCACGGCGGCGGTTGCCAGTACCGCCAGAAACAGGGGAAACCATGCGAGGATGATCGCCAGCGAGAGCAATTGCAAAATTGCAGCGACGCCGGCAAAAAATTCTCCTTCGCGGAAACGCAATGCCGATTCGGGCAGGGCGATCGCAATACACAGGGAAATGTGGTTGAGGTTTGCGAATGGCTCTCGTCCGGTCAAGACAACTGCCGCCGCGGCGCATCCCAGGGCAGTCGCTGCAAAGCGGCAGGCGACCAGAATTCGTCGCCGTTCCCGACGGGTCGGGTCAAGTACCATTGACCAGGCGGCCCCACCCAGAAAAAGAGCGATCCAGTTTATGGTTTCCCACGGTGTTGCGCTCCATCGATTTGAGATTTCACCCAGGATCGGTAGAGTCCAATCCGGGGGGACCAGTGCATCTGGCGGCGGCATCGGCAGGAAAATCTGGACGATTCCCAGGCATCCCAGCGCCAGC
>JBFJWU010000618.1:0-1366 GCA_041623475.1 bacterium
ACGCAGCGGCCAGTTTTTTGCGGGACAATCGGATTGTGTTCAACATCAAAGGGAACACGTATCGCCTGGTTGTCAGAGTGAATTACGGTCTGGGCATCGTATTTGTGCGATTCGTCGGGACGCACGCCGAATACGACAAGATTGACGCGGGAACTATTTAGGGAGCCAGGCACATGGATATAAAACCAATCAAGACAGAATCCGATTACGAAGCCACCCTGGTCGAGATTGAGGCGTTGTTTGATGCCAGGCCAGAGTCGGAACAGGCTGACCGACTGGAAATACTGGTGACCCTGGTCGAAAAGTATGAAGCTGACCACCACCCGATCCCAGCGCCCGAACCCATTGCCGCGATCGAATACTATATGGATTCCCGGGGGCTGACCCGCAAAGACCTGGAGCCGTTGCTGGGCACACGGGCACGGGTTTCCGAAATCATGAACCGCAAACGACCGCTGACGCTGTCTATGATTCGCAGACTTAACCGTGATCTGGGTATCCCTGCCGAGATTTTGATCCGGTCCTATGCCGTCGATCACGCTGCTTAGTCGAGCCTGACCAATCCTCTGGCGGTGCCGTTGCACAGTGGCTGGGGCAGCAAACTTGTCGTTCCTGTCGTGGCCTGTTATCGGCTATTGTATGAACACGAATCAGCTGCGGCTTTCCGTACGTTGTCACATTGGCCGGATGCTGGCCAAACGGGCCCGGGAATAATCCATGAACCCCATTGAACTGCTGACGGCCAATCCGCTGGTCCTGTTGATCCCGCTGATCAGCGGGATTGTCGGCTGGGGAACCAATGCGCTGGCGATCCTGATGATGTTCCGGCCGCGGGAATTCGTGGGGATTCCGCCGCTGTTGGGTTGGCAGGGGATTATTCCCCGGTTTACGCCAAAGGCCGGTCTGTTTGCGGCAGACCTGGTGGCTGACCAGCTGCTGGACCTGAAAGATGTCATGCAGGATTTCGACGCGCACTCGTTCGTCGCCAATATCCAGGACGGGGCGGACCTGGACCTGGACAGCCGGATCGAACAGGAAATCCAGGGTTTTGCCCCGGACCTGTGGAATGCCCTGGGGCCCGAGGCAAAGGGCCAGGTACTGGCCGTGGGCAGGGATGAACTGCTGAACGTGGCGACAGGGATCCTGCACGATATGTCGGGGCAGATTGACCAGATCATCGACCTGAAACATATCGTGATTGACTCGCTGGAACGGGACAACATGCTGCTGGCCAATATCATGCAGCGGGTATCCGGCGCCGAGATCCGTTTTATCCGTAACTCCGGCCTGTATTTCGGTTTTTTGTTCGGGATTGTCCAGATGCTGGTCTGGGTCTTTTTCCCCGCGTGGTGGCTGCTGCCGGCGG
>JBFJWU010000619.1:0-1347 GCA_041623475.1 bacterium
ACCAAAAAACGCCAGCACGCGCACAGTTGCCTGGTGAATAAACGGATTGACACTGAACTGCGACAATTGCCCCTGTTGCTGGGCGGTTTCGATGTACTGGCGGATCTGGGCAACGATAAACTGGCCCTGGTCTTCAAATTCGCTGGGTTCCCCGTCAGCCTGCAACAACTCACGTAGAATCAGCGACGCATAGGTCGGGTGGCTGGCAAAGTACTCCCAACTGCCCGTGACAATGCCCAGAATGACGTCCGCCGGCGCATCCCCGGCGGAAATCCAGTCCGACTGGCGGACGAGGATTTCCGCCAGCATTTCCATGTAAATCGTTCGGTATAACTGTTCTTTGCCATCAGGAAAATGATGAAAAATTGAACCGGCCTTGATTCCGACGGCCGCGGCAATCTTGCGCATTGACGCGCCCTCGTATCCGAATTCGGCGAACTGCCTCGCCGCCTCTGTCAACAGGCGCGACCGGGTATCCGTCCTGGTTTCTGTGGGTTTGTTGTTTGCCAATTCCGAGCCAATTTTCCTGTCAATCCTGTCGGTCCAGGTCATTATAACCAACACTGCGGGCCAACCTAACATCTGTTAGGCTAAACGGATACACCCGGATCAACTTGATGCCCGCTTGACGGGCCCCACACCCCCAGGAATAGCTCTTATGCGCGCAATTGTTCGCTTTGCTATGGACAATGCCCTGGTCCTGAACCTGTTCACGATCATGCTGCTGGTCGTCGGCGTCATCAAGCTCAGCGATATGCGCCGCGAGGCGTTTCCCTCCATTACCCTGGACTACGTCTTTGTAAATACCGTTTATCCGGGTGCCAGTCCCTGGGAGGTAGAGCGTTACATCACGTCCCCGCTGGAGGACGAGATCGAAGCAGTGGATGGACTCAAGCAATTCGACAGCGTCAGCGAAGAAGGCCTGAGCCTGATCACGGTCCAACTGGACCCTGACCGGTCCGACGTCCAGAAAGATCGAACCGTCACAGACATCCAGCGAGCTGTTGACCAGGCTAAAGGCCTGCCATCGACGCTGCCCGATCCGCCATCGGTCAAACAGGCGGTCAGTGGTCAATTGCCGGTTCTCGACATTGCCCTGGCAGGCAATATGACCTATGCCGAGCTCAGTGAACACGCCACCGCCCTGATCAAGCGCCTGGAAGGGCTGCCCGATGTCGACAAGGTCCAGTGGCGCGCCGAACGAAAGCGCGAATACTGGATTGTCGTCGACCAGCGCAAGATGGACTATTTCCAGGTCAGCCTGGCCCAGATCGTCGCCGCACTGGCCCAACAGAACGTCAACCTGCCTGGCGGCGCGTTTCAATTGCGTGACAGCGAAGTCCTGAT
>JBFJWU010000620.1:0-1294 GCA_041623475.1 bacterium
CCCAGCAGCCACCACGTCTTCATCAGCCCCTTGCCCTTGACGTCTATTTCGCCCCGGTACTCGGTCACAAAACGGTCTTTGACCAGCTCGTGAAATGCATCCGTGACCTGGATTCGCCCGGGTTCGCCATGGGACTCCATCCGACTGGCCACATTAACCGCATCGCCCCACAGGTCATAAATGAACTTTTTGGTCCCGATGACACCGGCGACAATCCGGCCGCTGTTGATCCCGATGCGGGCCGAAAACTTGCCACCGCCTGGGCGGTCCGTGTCCGAGATCGTCGCCAGCATGTCCAGCGCCAGGTTGGCGATCTTGATGGCGTGGTCCGGGTCCTCGTTGGGCACGCCCCCGGCAACCATATAGGCATCGCCGATCGTCTTGATTTTTTCCAGATCGTATTTCTGTGTCAATTCATCAAAATCCGACATGATCCCGTTGAGTACTGACACCAGCTCCTCGTCCTGCATCGAGTCGGACAGGTCTGTAAATCCTTCGATGTCAATAAACAGGATTGACGCTTCGGCAAAACTGTCAGCGATGACTGACTGGTCTTCCTTGAGCCGGTTGGCGATCGCCTCGGGCAGCATATTGATCAACAGGTTTTCCGACTTGTCCCGTTCGATGGCCACCAGCATCTTGGTATAGATATTTTCCCGTGCATAGTTATACAACTGGTGCCCCAGCACAATTGAGCAAACGCAGATCGCGTTAAAGGTCAGGATCGCGTACTTCAGCGGCGGGAACTCCAAAATCGCCGGATTACCCAGCCAGTAGCCAAACAACAACATCACCGTCAGCCCGTAGGTCAGGAAAATCCGGGGGACCAGCTTGAACGGATAAAACGCCGGGAACATCGGCAGCAGGTACAGCGAAAAAAACCACGACTGGGTCAGGTTGTCGGGCAGGATCGCGCTGGAATAACCGGTACCCATGAAACAGAAGACGAAACTGACCGCGACAATATGCAGCACGTATTTTTCGGACCTGTCCCACAACCAGGTCACCGCCAAACCGACCGCCAGTGGCGAAATCGCATAAATCCGCCACGTCAGCACATCATGGGTCGCCCCCCACAGCAACGGAATCGGCGCCTGCAGAAACGCCACCACCGTCAACGTCCCGGACAGGACCCAGTTGGTCTTGATCGCAACCCGGTTGAGCTCGGCATCCAGATACGCCCGCACATCCGGCGTCTCGTGTGCATGGAACAGGACTTTGCGAAATTTCTGCAGCCGTTCGCCCAAGTGCCCCATCCGGTCCCGGGGTAGATTACCGGTTCACATTAGCAGCA
>JBFJWU010000621.1:0-1292 GCA_041623475.1 bacterium
CCGGCACTCAGGTTGACCGTTACCTGACTGGCGTACGGAGACCAGGGCGTGCCGGTGAATGACCCGTTTTCGGCGACCTGCATTTCCGAGGCACCAGACCCGGAAATTGCGACCTGGACAGAAAACACAGCGGTATCAGGGGCACCAGCATTGATCAGGATACTGGACAGGACCGGTGGTGCGGTGTCGAAGTTGATGTAGTCGGATACAGCAGGGCTGGCATTACCGGCATTGTCGACAACCTGCATCCAGACAGATTTTGTTTCCTCGATACCTGCCCCGTTCGGGGCGCCCAGTGTCCAGAGCTTTGTGGCTTCAAACGGGACAACCGATGTCGCTCCCAGACTGGCACTGGAGTTGGCCAGGCGAACACCGGCGATGCCCGACCCGTTGTCAATGGCAAACAGCGATAACGTAACCAGGGCATCCGCCGTAAAGGGCTCGTCCAGATTGACCAGCAGGCTGCCGGACGGTGGTTGCGAGTCCTTGACAAAGGTGTCGGAAAATGGGCCAGCGCAGTTTCCGGACAAATCGCAGTAGCGTGCATACAGGACCCGAAATCCGTCGGAGCTGTTGCTCAGGGTGTGTGACGTCGTTGAACTTCCTGACGGGATTACGAACTGTGTGGGGCTGGTAAAGCCCAGGTTGTCATCGATCTGTGCATAGATCGTCCCGGCATCGAATGCCGTCAGGTCCAGGGTCAACGTCGAGCCGGTGACGGTATCCTCTTGAATCACGAATGCCGCCGATGACGGCGGCTGCCGATCGATGACTATACCGCTGCCGGATTCGATCGCCGTCTGGTTGCCGGCAACGTCACGAAACATCGTCTGGATTGAATATGTGCCGTCGGTCGGCAGGTTTACAGGTATCGTTACATTGCCGCCGGAGCCAATGGGTTGCCACGCCGCCGCGTTGATGCTCTGGTCCTGTGGACCCGAAAATCCGTACCGGACTTCGATGGGATTGGCGTCGCTGACGGACGGGATCTCCACATAAACGATGTTGCCGACAATCGAATAATTGAAGGGCGACGTAAACGCTGGCGCAATGGTGTCCAACGTGATCGAGGCGCTGCCAGAATCACTGCGATTCCCGGCGGCATCAATAACTTCGACGGTGATGGCGTGCGATCCGTCACCACCAACCAGGGTGTGGCTGACGATGGCGCTCCAGTCACGTGCCTGCCCGGGACCGCCATTGTCATAGACGACAACCTGTTGGTTACCGCTGCCTGAGTCCACGGATCCCAGAAACAGGTTAATTGTCGCGTACCTCGTAAACAAGGCGCC
>JBFJWU010000622.1:0-1284 GCA_041623475.1 bacterium
CGCATTCAGGATCTCGTCGACCGACAAAGCGGCGACTTTCCGGCCATTCCGGATAACCACATACCTTCCGCTGCGCCCGGCAGGACCGGGCGATCCATTCGAGGCGAAACTGATCCGTCTTGCATACCCGTCAAAATACTGAACCTCACTGCCCGTGATTGCGTTGTCGCGGTCGGAAAGGCCAAGGTCGAGGGTTGTCACGACCTGCGACAACGGCAGGAAATATGATCGACTGTCGATCCGAACATTCAACGTCGCTGTGGTCAATCTGGACGAGGGCAGGCGCATAGAGAAAATTGCGCCGTGGCCAAATTCGGACTTGATGTCAATGGATCCACCGATTGACTGGACGTTCTTGTTGACGACATCCAACCCGACACCGCGACCTGCCAACTCGGTTGTTGACTCGGCGGTGGAAAAACCTGGCCTGAGGATGTGCTGCTGCCAGTTGTCGGGGTCGGCACCTCCCTCGACAAGTTGATCGATGTTGATTCCCTTGCCATCATCTGTCACGTCAATGTGTAACTCGCGCCCGACAATCGACAACGACAGCGTAATTGTGCCCGTACTGTCCTTACCGGCGGCTTCGCGATCATCGGGAGCCTCGATACCATGCGCAACCGCATTTCGAACCAGGTGCGTCAGCGGGTCCCGGATCGTATCCAAAAGCAATCGGTCCAACTCGACATCATCCCCTGCGGTTTCAAATCGGACCTGTTTTCCGGTGCTTTCTGCCGCGGACAGGGCCACGCTTCGAAAATACGATGAGACCGATCCGAACCGAACCATTCGCAACCGCAACCCGTGGTAGGCGATATCTTCAGCAACGACCCCCAGGGCGTGGTCCAGTCGAACCAGGTCCGCAACAAGTTCGTCGGCGGTGGCCAGCACCAACGATTCGCCCCTGGTGCCCAGCGCAGATCGATACAGAGTTTCCCGATGGGCTTCCGCATTTTCAAGAATCTCGCTGGACCGCGATCGAATCAGCTCGACTTCCGCTGCAAGCTGGATAACGGCGTCCACGCGATCCCGGGACACCCGAATGGCATCGGTCCCCGCCGGACGGGACGTGCTGCTATCACCTGTATCCGGCCCCACTTGCTCACCGGAAATTGCGTCGACTGGCCTTTCCTCGTCGGACGTTTCCGGCGAAGCCGGTTCGTTTGGACCAGGGCCAGCCTGATTCGACGTAATCTCTGCGGCCGCATCCAATAACGGGAACAGTGCGTCCTCGGTTATCGACGACTCGTCGTGAAAAACCTGCTCCAGTGTCTGGCAACCGCG
>JBFJWU010000623.1:0-1278 GCA_041623475.1 bacterium
CGGGTGCCGTTTGCACTGCCCAGGTCCTGGACAAGTACATCGCCCTGTCCGTTGAGGTCGATCCGCACGTGCTGGCGACTGATCTGGTTATTGTCCAATCGTATGTCGCACGCCTCGTCGCGTCCGATTGTGCACGGTAACGCAACGACACGGGTTGTCGTTGCGTCCGGCCCGGATATTTCCAGTTCGATGCGCATCCCGGTCAGTCCAGTACCCGTCCGCTGATTTCGTCTTCGGCGTCCTGGTAGCGTTGTTGCTTTTCAATAACTTCATCGGTTGGAAGGCTCCCGGGGCGCAACAGCGACGGCGTAATGATGATGTAGACTTCCTGCTCGCGGTTGGACACGGCCCGTGACCGAAAAAGTTCCCCGATGATCGGGATATGCCCAAGACCCGGCATTTTGCCCACAACCTTGCCCTGGCGACGGTCAACCAGCTCGGCAACGACCAGGGACTCACCTCGGGACAGATTGACCTGGGATTTGGTGGTTCGCGACTTCATCGCGGGGATGACACCGGCATCTGTTTCGACTGCGTTGCCTCGATCAATATCGCTGACGCTGATCTCTAACTCCAGATTGAAGTTGCCCTGCAGGTCTACGTGGGGCAGGATCTGCAACTGAACGCCAAAGCTCTTCCAGCTGACGCTGGTCTGGCCCAGTCCCGTATTGACCGGTACCGGGATCTGGCCGCCTGCATGGAATGTCGCTTCCTTGCCGTTCTTGGTTACGAGCGTCGGATTGGCGAGGGTCCGACCGTAGCCGTTGCTGGCGAATAACTTCAGCGCGGCTGCCAACTGGCTGGTCAGGGCAATGGTGCCGTCAAATGGACCAACACCAGGCGACAGGTCACCCAGCATATTGACATCTGCAGACAATCCCACCGAATCCGGCCAGGAAAAACCGATTTCGCTGGCTTTGCTTCGATCTATTTCTACCAGGTTGACGTTCAGCCGGATCAACTGGTCCATATCGACATGGTTGGGCTCGACAAAATTGAGCACATCCGGATAAAGTTTGGCGATCTCGGCGATCTTCGCGAAATCGGTCGAATTCAGGACCCGCCCGGTCATGAGGACTCGTTCGCCGACGGTCTTGACGACCACTCCGGGTATGTCATTTGTGATTTCCTGCAGGTCATCCGCGACCAGTCGCGGATCCTCTGCGAGGACTCGAACCAGGAAGTGCTTTTTGCTGCCCTTTTGCCAGACACTGAGCGTCGTCATCCCTTCGCGAAGTCCCGTCAGCATCAGTTCGTTATTGCGGCTGACAACCTTGA
>JBFJWU010000624.1:0-1268 GCA_041623475.1 bacterium
GCAGCAACGGATAAACGAAAAACGCCCGCGGCCGATGGCCGCGGGCGTCGAAACAGCTGTCAAGTCCTGAATCGTCGTTCAATAACTGCGGGGCATGCCCAGGACGTGCTCGGCGATGTAATTAAGGATCATTTCCTTGGAGATCGGCGCCGTGCGCACCAGGCGCGAACTGGTCCAGGCCTGGATCAGGCCATAATCGCGGTCAAACCCGTTGCCGCCGTGGGTCTGGATCGCCCGGTCACAGGCACGGATGCTCAATTCGCCAACCAGCATCTTGCACATGTTGGCAAATGGGGCAATTTCGTTTGGATTCTTGTTCTCGTCAAACATCGACGCGGCCTTGTAAACCATCAAACGCGCCGCTTCGCTTTCCGCCTTGATCTCGGCCAGCGGATGCTGGATCGACTGATAGGCCCCGATCGGCTTGTCACCAAAGACAACGCGGTCGTTAGCGTAGTCGACGGCTTTCTTGAGCATGCCGTCGATGCCCCCCAGCCCCATTGCTGCCGCCAGTGTCCGTTCGGCGTTCAAAACATCAAACATCGGTACGATTCCCGCGTGTTCCTCGCCGACCAGGTCCTCTGCTGGAACCTCGACGTCGTCAAAAAACAGCGTCCATTGCCGCAGACCTTCGATACCGGCGGTGTTCAGTTCCTGCATCTCCAGCCCTTTGGCCTTGGGGTCGACCAGCAGGACATTGAATCCGGCAACCTTGGGCAATCCTTTTTCCTTGAGTTCTTCGTAACTCATCGAACGCGAGATCACCATGATCCGGTCGCAAACGTCGGCACCGGTGATAAACGTCTTGGTCCCGTTGAGGATCAGCTTGTCACCCTCCAGACGTGAAACGGTTTTCATCCGGAATGCGTTGGAGCCGGAATCCGGTTCGGTAATTGCAAACGCAAAGATCAGGTCACCTGCACAAATTCCCGGCAGGTATTTCTGTTTGAGCGCCTCGGAGCCGCCGCGCAGGATGCACAGGGCATCCATCGCCGTCAGCATCATCAGGGCACTGTTCAAACCGTAATTGGCCAGAGCTTCGAGGCTGAGGACTTTGGCCAGCAAGCCCATGTCGCTGCCACCGTACGCCTCGGGAATCAGGGCACCCATGAATCCCTGCTCGCAATATTCTTTCCAGAAATCCCGGGGATACTCACCCTCTGCAAGGGTTCGTTCGCGAATCGATTCGGCCTGGTCTGCCCACTTCTGGCAGAACTTGTGGGCCGCATCCTGAATCATCCGGTGTTCTTCGCTGAGATTAAAATCCA
>JBFJWU010000625.1:0-1158 GCA_041623475.1 bacterium
GTCAAACGTCACGCCCTTGCTGGACGAAAACGTCGCCGCATCTCGCAGCGAGTTCCAGACATCGTCGTACCGCGACAGAACCCAGAACCCACGGGACTGCTGGTGGTAGACCGGGTGCTCGTCCCGCAGTCGCTTGTACGTTGGGTACGGGTCCACCTGCAGTTCCGGCGAGATCGGATCATACAATTCGTCTGGATTGACGGCGGCGATGGCGGGTGAGGCATTCATATTCAGGCTCCTGTCAAGGGATGGCTTGAGACATTTTGAATATTTTGTATCATGTATTAGACATTTAATCAATTTTGTCTCATTGCCAATGGCGGCGGTCGGACAAGCCAACCGAACCAGGATGTTCCCGATGCCCCAGAACTGGCTGGCCAACCAGACCCAGGATGCCGCCCGCGAACGAATTATTGACGCGGCCGAACGGACCTTTGCCGAATCCGGCATGTCCGGTACGCCGGTCCAGGCGATCGCCAGCGCCGCCAGATGCTCGCGGGCAACGTTCTACCGCTACTTCGATTCGCGCGATGAACTGGTTGCCGCGGTCATGATGCGCCAGGCCAACCGCCTGGTCCTGCAGATCCAGGAGCGCCTGGCAACAATTGACGACCCTGGCGAAGCCATCGTCCAGGCCATTGTCCTGACCGTCAACCAGGTCCCGCGCCATCCGCAGCTGGCCATGTTTTTTGAGGCGACTGACCTGGCCACAACCCACCGCCTAGTCGGCGAACCGGGCATGATCTTTGACCTGGCTGGCCTGATCCTGGGGCCGTTATTGGAAACCGCACGCGAACGAGGCAACCTTCGGCCCGGGATCACAATCCCTGACGCGACCGAGTGGACGGTGCGCTCGGCGCTGTCACTGTTGTCACTGCCAGGCCCGGTCAAGCGCACCGACCAGCAACTGGCGCAAATGATCCGCACCTACCTGCTGCCGGCACTGGTGCACAACGACTGATTTCCCTGCCCGTCTGGATTGAGGGCATCGACCGTTGTAAAATCAAACAACGTGCTAATCGAATGCACACAACGTGCAGACAATTGCCCCAGGGAGCCCCATGAACTTTGTTCGCCATATCTGTACCCGATTACTGTTACCGGCGGCGCTGTTAACCACCGCCTGCAATGACACGACCACTTCCGGCGCGGCGGGCA
>JBFJWU010000626.1:0-1139 GCA_041623475.1 bacterium
ACCGGTTCCTGTCCCGGCCGGGCAACCGTTCACCATTACGATGGTCGTCCGCTCCAATACTGCACTTTTAGAGGCGCAACTGGGGATCGACCTGGGCGGTGGCCTGGGTACATTTGATTTTCCATCCTATGATGGCAATACGGTATTACAGGCGTTCCTGGGGCCGATCGACGTCGTCGGCCTGGATCCCCTGGGCGACGGGTCCGATCGGCTGTCGCCGCTGACCAATGACTTTGAAGTCGACAGTTTCTGCAGCGCCGGCGATGCGTCGTGGTTTCCATTTGGATGCGGTCCGCCGGAAAATGTGCCGTTTTGCACGTGCATTGATTTCAGTTTTGTGTCGTCGCTGGAACAGGATGTCATCCTGTACCAGGCGGGGCCGAACGGCATCATTGCCAATGGCCCGGTCGTTACGATTCCCCCGGCATTCCGGACCAACACAACGTTGTTTTCGACGGTTTCAACATTTGTGACTGTCATCCCCGGCGACTTCGATCGGGTCGAATACAGCGGCGGCGATATTGGCAGTGTGCCTGTTTCGACGAACACAACGGTTCAGTTCGAGGCCGTCGACCAGTATGGCAACCGGGTTGCCGATTACGATGCGACGTTTGACCTGAGTGACCTGTCCAGCACGATCTGGCCCAAGACCGGAACGATGACCAACGGACTGATGAACGTCAGCGTCCAGTTTTTTCAACCGTGGGAAAACAACCAGGTCATCATTCGCCGATCAGGTACCAGCAAGGAGATCCGGTCGCCGGTATTTGACGTCGTCCCGTGATGGCGATGATGTCGGCCCAGTCAGAACCGGACCTGGACTGGCCCGCGATCGAAGCCGGTGTTCGACAGTTCAACGAGGGCGACTATTTCGCTGCCCACGAATCCTGGGAACACGCCTGGATGGCGATTGGTGCCACTGACCTGCGGCGTCCTGTGATCCAGGCGCTGGTCCAGATCGCGGCCGGGCTGCATAAATGGACCGTCGGTGTCGCACCAGGGGCTGTCAAATCTTTGAGCCGTGCCCTGGACAACCTGGACCGGGGATCCTGCCCCGCCCTTGAATCCCGTTTTGACCTGGTTGATCTGCGGCAGCAGGTTTTGCACCTGGTCCGGCACGCTGAATCTGTCGAGCGCGG
>JBFJWU010000627.1:0-1136 GCA_041623475.1 bacterium
AGCAAAATGGCCTCTGGCATCGGTGTATTGGAAAGCGATACCCATCAGGGCCTGCCAATTCCAGGTGCCTACGTGATGATGCACCTGATCAGCAACCGCAATGGCGGCGACGGAACCCAGGACATTATTGGTTCCGCATTTCCCGGTGCGCCATCGGTTGTTTTTGGCCATAACGGCAACGTTGCCTGGGCACCAACGATCGGATTTGTCGACATTACAGATTTCTATGTCGAATTTTCAGACCCGCAGGATCGAACCCGGGTCCTGCGCCCGGGCGGCGTGTCGTTGGCAACCACCGAACGGCCTGAATCGTTCAAGGTGCGCCGGGACGATGGCACATTTCGCTATGTGTCGACGACCGTCAGGGACATCCCCGGACACGGACCGATCCTGCCGGCGGAATTGTTGCCGCTTCCGGCACCCATCAAAATTTCTGTACGTTGGGCGGGATCGGAATTGCCCGGCCCGACAGCAGCGGTTTTTGAACTGAGCAAGTCAAAAACCATGGAAGACCTTTTTGCGGCGTTGCGGGGTTTCCGGGGCGGTACCATCGGCTTTGGCCTGGGCACCAGCGAGAACCGCATCGCCTACTCTGCGTGGACGAAACTGCCCAAACGTGACGCGTCTGGTGAATTCCCGCCCTGGTTCATCATGCCGGCAGACACTGTAGACCCATGGGATGGATACGTGCCGATGGAGCAGATTCCTTTCCTGATCGACCCTCCCGAGGGATTCATGCGGTCAGCAAACAACGACCTGGCAGGAAACACGCTGGACAACAAACCAGGCAACGACCCGATCTACTACGGGTTTTCCTATAGCCTGGGCTATCGCTGCCAGCGACTGGATGATTTGCTGCGACCGTTGGCGGCCCGGGGCGATATTACGATGGCAGAACTGGAGCAGGTTCAGGTCGATCGCGGAAGCTTGTTTGCAGCACAGCTGGTTCCAGTGTTTAAAAACGCGGCCCAACGACGGCCAGACCTGTTGCCAGCTGACTTGAAGCCTTTTTTTGATGCTGTAACCAACTGGAACCAGCTCGCGGACCGCGATAGCTACGAAGCGACAATATTCTATACGTGGGCAGCGCAATTTGTAGCCAACATGTACCTGGACGAGACCGAAGGGTTCGTCAA
>JBFJWU010000628.1:0-1127 GCA_041623475.1 bacterium
AACCGCCAACGGACATCTGTTGCACGCCCGTAATTTTGATTTCCCGGCACCAGAAATCTGGAACCAGAATCCGGCTGTTGTATTCTGCACGCCGGACAACGGTCCAAGGTACGGATTTGTTACGACACACGGTGGCGACGTTCCCTGTGTGACCGCTTTTAACGAATCGGGGATCGTTGTGACCCCGCATACCCGCTTTCACCGCCATATTGCGTCCAACGGCACAGGGATCGTCGATCTCTGTCATCAGATTGTTCGTCAGGCAACGACCCTCGAGCAGGCGCGTCAGATCGTCACCCGAAGTCGAACGCTGTCAACGTGGGGCATCGCGATCAGCCACGGGCCCGACGCTGCTGCGATTATTGCCGAAACCAACGGCGCCAGCAGTGCAATTATCGAGCCCTCCCCTGAACAACCCTGGCTGGTCAATACCAATCATTACCTGGATCCTGACCTGGCCCGGGGCCAACTGTTCCCAACACCAGCATTTTCAGAACACTCACTGTCACGCCACCAGCGGCTGGATGAGATCATCAGGTCCAACTACGAATCCGGCGGCATGACCGTTGAGCAAATGCAGCTGGCCCTGGGCGACCACCGCCAGCCTGGAACGGGCCAGCACTCCGTTACTGGAAGTGTTGTCAGCGGCCCCTTGACGGTTCAATCGGTCGTCGTCGACCCGACGGCGCAGGTCGTTCATATTGCGACGGGCCGGGTCCCGACCGGCACACGTACCTACACGTCGATTCCCTGGGACTGGAGCAAACAGCCTGGGCAGTCGCAAGTTTCGGTTACACCGCCTGCGGAATCCATCCCGACAAAATGGGATAACGCCGTCACTGCGGTGGCGGCGGCAGCGCGATTGGATCTGATCGAACCTGACCCTGATCGGGCAGCAGAATTTGCACTGGCTGCCTGGTCGGAGTGTCCTGAAGACCCATCGCTGTCGTTTCTGGCCGGTGCAATTCACCTGCGGAAACGCGAGGCCTACCGGGCCCTGGAGCTGTTTGACCACGCGGCTGCCACCTGCGAACGACCTTGGCGTCGGGGCCAGGCGCGACTCTGGGCGGATGCCACGGCCCTGGCGTGGACCCGTGGCGACCGGTCCAGTCGCCTGGTCAATCGTT
>JBFJWU010000629.1:0-1127 GCA_041623475.1 bacterium
GCCCTCGTACAGTCCGGCGAACCAGAAAACAATCAGTACCGACGGCACCACAAGCGCGTACTTGAACTGCATCAACTGAAATGCATCGTCCCGCCACACCGTCAGCAGTCCGACGGCTGCCAGCATTCCCAGCGTCAGGCTGAGGGCGTCGGCAACAAACAGGCTGGCCGTCGTTAGTCCGCGGTTCGTCGATTGAATAATGACTGCGCGCCGATCCGACGTCGAAGATCCGACATCGTGCAAATGGACAACAGAATTCATGCCAACCTGGCTCCTTGCGGCCGCGGCACGCCGATCCCGGGGTCCCCCGAAATCTGTACCGGATTCGCTGTTGATACCAGTATGCTACGTAATACGGCATCTAAATACAATGATCTGCATCACATTCGGGCCCGCAGCAACGATCCCCGCCAAGGTCCATTTGAACGCCAATTGCAGTGATAATCCGGCCAGCCCGGGAGCAAAACCGGCTCACGGCTGGTGCGGCGCGGCGCTGGACTGGTTTACACTACGGTCATGAAGCTGGGCATCGTCAGCGACAGCCACGACCACCTCGATCATCTTGACCGGGCCGTGGACCTGCTATTGGACAGGGGAATCCAGGCGTGGATTCACCTGGGCGACTACGTCGCGCCGTTTACAGCGGCAGCGCTGAACAAACTTCCCAAATCCCGCCATCTGATCTTTGGCAACAATGACGGTGAGGTCAAGGGCCTGCTGTCCGCATTTTCAGGTGAAATCGTCCATGGGCCCGTCCCCGTTGATATTGACGGACGGAAATTCCTGCTGATGCACGAGCCGTACGCACTGGACGCGGCGATTGCGTCAAATCTTTATGATGCGGTCCTGTACGGCCATACCCACCAGGTCGATGTCCGCAAGATGGGTGGAACACTTGTCCTGAACCCCGGCGCGTGCGGTGGCTGGATGGCCAGTGCACCGACCGTCGCAATCCTGGACACCGGCACCTTGCGCTGCGAAATCCTGACAGTGTTTGGCGACCCTGTCGAGTTCCAGGTCGGGAATTGACGTGGGCCTGCCGGCACTGACGGCAACCCCGATGCAACGGGGGCGGATCCACAAGGTCGGCTTTGGGTGGATTAACGTCGACGGCAAGATGTACGAAC
>JBFJWU010000630.1:0-1091 GCA_041623475.1 bacterium
CCTGTGGACGGATTGCCGGACCCTATCCTCAGGGTACAATTGTGCAGCTGATCCCTTTTGAGGCGATGGTCAAGCGCGGCGGGGAATACAACCCGGAGGCAAACGGGTGGGAATTCTTTTTTATGCAGCCGGACACGGACCCCGAGAACCCTGGAGGGTTTACAACGGAGATACTCGTGAGGGGCGCGACCGAGACAGAGAATTCGTTTGGCGGCAACTGTTTTTCCTGCCACCAGCAGGCCCAGGCGGACGCAGATTTCCTTTGCGAATCCAGCAATGGATGTGATCCGATTCCAAATGCCGGTTCGGCAGCAGAGGCCTTTCGGCTGGGGGACGCCCGCTGTCAGGTTTATCTGGAAGACCAAGCAGATGAATGATCGAAAAACGATCATTCGCGGACTACTGGCGTTCGCGTTCATCGCGGTTGGCGTCAGCCATTTTACACACGAGGCGTTTTTCATTGCGATCATGCCGCCGTATATTCCATACCACCGGTTTTGCGTATTATTCAGCGGTGCGGCGGAAATCGCTGGCGGGATCGGCTTGCTGGTTCCGCAACTTCGGCGGGCGGCTGGTATCGGGCTTCTTGCATTGCTGGTAGCTGTCTACCCGGCGAACATCCATATGGCCCTGGCCAATCCGGCTATTCCCGGTATTGACCCAGCCCCGACATGGGCGCTGTGGGCGCGGTTGCCTTTCCAGTTCCTGTTTATGTGGGCCGTGTGGTGGGTGGCTGAACTTCGCCAGGTCCCGGAGTCTGCATCGGACCTGGCGTAATGGGCGTAAATCGCCTTTTCGTATTCAGCGCAGTTGTGCTGGGTTCACTGTCGTGCTCTGCTGCGCCTGATGCCCCGGACATTCCGGAAACCACCCACAAGTTTGGACATCACGAACGGACTCGCGTCGCGATGTCGGATGGGGCCCGTCTAACGACCGATACGTATTTCCCCCGCGGCGACGGCCCGTGGCCAGTCATATTGATCCGGAATCCTTACAATTCGATGAACATGTTTGCGCCGATCGCAAAATATTTTGCACGGCACGGTTACGCGGTCGTCCACCAGGACGTTCGCGGCCGGTTCGATTCTGAG